>CAZETM010000033.1:0-28569 GCA_964514885.1 uncultured Polyangium sp.
GCTGCTGGGAGCAATTGTCTCGGGTGCCTGATTTTCGAGGAATCGATCGCGCGGAATTTTCTGGATTGATTGCGCATTTGTTGAAAGACCGATATCTGTTCGAATCTGGCGGATTGTTATCGCTTGGGGAACAAGCGGAGCGAGTGTATGGGCGAAAGAACTTTTTCGAGCTGTATGCGGTGTTTTCCAGCCCGGCGCTGTATACGGTGAAAACGCAAAACGGGCGCGAGATTGGCTCGCTGGAGCAGGATTTCGTGGACCGGCTCGTGGAAGGAATGACGTCGTTTTTGCTGGGAGGGCGAGCGTGGACGGTGCAGCAGGTCAATCATGGCGATCGGACCATCGTCGCGCGTGAGGCGCCGCGAGGGATCAAACCATCGTGGAGCGCTTTTACGCCGCAAATGTTGAGTTTTGCGATTTGCGATCAAATGCGTCGGGTTCTGATGGCGGACACAGTGTATCCGTATTTGCATCCGACGGCGGCAAAAGCATTACAGGACAAACGTGAGCAATTGGGGGAGTTGTTGCGACGAACCGTCAGGCCAGTGCAGGTCGAGGCGGGCAAAGCGTGGTGGTGGACCTTTGCGGGTGGACGAATCAATTACACGCTGAAGTATGCGTTGGAATTGGTCGGAGGGTGGAAGGTCGTTGCCGACAATTTGATGTTGCGCATCGAGGGGGATGGCGTGACGCACGAGACGATTGACGAGGTGGTCAATCGTTTGTCGAGCGAAACATTTTGGAATGATGCGGGGTTATGGAAGGCGCTGGTGGCGCGATTGCCGGAATATCGCTTGAGCAAGTTTCAGCGCGTCTTGCCGGAAGCGTCATCGATGGAGCTGGCGCTCGGGTATATGCTGGATGCGGAGGGGACGCGGAGGTATTTGGGTATGGCTGCTGGTTTTACTCGAATAAAAGCAGTGTAGTACACGTGTCTCGCACCTGGTAAGCCAAGAAAGTGCTACCGGGGCTCCGTAAGCGTGCTACGTATCGCGGACAAAAACAACGCATTGGCCAAGGTGAGATTATCATGCACGAGCCGTCTGCAAATTCAGCGCCCTCCGAAGGGCTTGTGAAGAAGATCCTCCGCGCGGTCCTTGCATTCGCAATGGTCGGCGTAGGCATTTTACATTTCACCGGGCCCGAACCTTTCGTGCGTATCGTTCCTGCGTGGTTGCCAGCGCCGCTTGCGCTGGTCTACATCAGCGGCGTCGCCGAAATTGCGGGCGGCGTTGGGATCATGATCCCCACTTTGCGACGAGCCGCTGGTATTGGGCTCATCGCTTTGTATCTCGCGGTTTTTCCTGCCAATCTCCACATGGCCTTGAATAACATTGCGATCGGACCGGACCCAATGCCAACTTGGGCGCTTTGGGCGCGTTTGCCATTCCAAGTGGTTTTCATCGCCTGGGCGTATTGGGTCGCGATCGCGCGACCTCGACGTTGACCGCCGTGTTGGATCAACTCGCCCACACGTCGCCGTCGCGCGTCACGGCGCCTTCTTCTGCACTTCTTTCCACCATCGGGACGGCCCCTCCACGTGCGCCGGCTCGAATACCTGACCCAATTTGGGCGTGAGCACCCGCAATTTCTGCTCACCCGCAAGCCGTACCAATGTCTCGGCCGGTTCGTCCCAGTCGTGAAGCGCCAAATTGAAGGTACCCCAATGAACCGGAAGCAATGTGCCACCACCTAGCATTTGGAATGCCTTCAATGCGTTCTCAGGCCCGAGGTGAATTTCGCCCCAGCTTTCATGAAATGCGCCCACCTCCAGCAAGATCAGCTCGAACGGACCATGCTTGGCTGCAATGGTCTCGAACTGCTCAGTGATGCCTGTGTCGCCCGAGAAAAAGACCTTCCGGCGATCGCTCTCGATAACCCAAGACGACCACAACGTCTTGTTTCGATCACCAGCGCCGCGTCCAGAAAAATGCTGACATGGAGTCGCAGTCACTCGCAATCCTTTAATCTCGACGTGCTCGTCCCAATCCAGCTCGTGAATGCGTTCGTGCGATATCCCCAGCGCCTCGAGATGCATGCCTACGCCCAAAGACGTGACGATGGGCATGTCCTTGGCAGCCAGCGCGCGCATTGTTTCGGCGCATAGATGGTCGTAATGATCGTGCGAAAGTAATACGGCATCGAGCGGCGGAAGCTCATCGAGCAATGCGGGAACCGGATGAAACCGCTTTGGACCGGCAAATTTCACAGGTGACGCTCGTTCACCAAATACCGGGTCGGTCAACAACGTAAACCCATCCATTTCGAGCAAAACCGTAGAATGCCCGAGCCACGTCACACGCAGCCCCGAACTCACATTCGTGCGCCACACCTCGTGCGGCCGGACGAGCGGCAATGGTCCTGGTGGTATACGTTGTCCACCGCCAAAGAAAAACTCACCCAGCACCGGTAGCGGGTTGCCTTTGATCCCCGCACCTTTTCCCGTTGGATTCTTGAAAGCCGACCCATCGAATTGTTTCGACGCTCGGACTCGCTCGAGCCGCAACCCACCAGCCACTGTCTCCTTGCGTCTCATCCCGTGTGACTCCTCGACTGCATTTGATTGTTCGTATGTTGGCCCTTGACCTGCAATCGAGCAAGGGCATTACGCACGCGGCGGCATATGGTGCGTACAAAGCCATAAAACAAGGCCCACGAAAGCGTTCCCATTGCTGCCACGTGGCGCAAACGGTGCACGCATGCGCAGAATATGCGCGAGAGAAGTATGCCTTTGGCGCGAACAATTGTTCTCGACGTGCCACAAAGCCCACCGCTATGGCACGAAGCCTGCTATAAGCTCCGGATCATGGTCTCTACTCCAAAAATATCCCTCCAAACGCTGCGCGACGAATACGAAGAACTGTTTTCGACCGCCGAGATCTTGCCGGCCAAGAAGGCGATGGTCGAAGACTCGGCGCGGCAAATTGCAGCCGAGAAGGAACGCTACAAAGTCATTCAAGCCGCGACGGGTGTGCCTTGGTATATCATTGGCTGTATTCACATGCTCGAAGGCAGCCTGAATTTCAAGCGCCATTTGCATAACGGAGATCCGCTCACCGCGCGTACGGTGCACGTCCCGAAAAACCGGCCGGTGAACGGGACGCCGCCATTTTCATTCGAACAATCCGCCATTGACGCCCTCCAATACGACGGAATCGCGCAATGGGACGATTGGAGCACCGCCGGAATGCTCTACAAGCTCGAAGGGTACAACGGCTTCGGGTATCGTCTTTGTCATTCCAACGTCAAAACACCGTACTTGTGGTCGTGCACCAATCACTACACGCAGGGCAAATACGGAGCGGATGGGAAGTTCGACGCGAATCTCGTCTCTCAGCAGACCGGCATTGCGGCGTTATTGCGTGCCCTCGAAGACCTCGATTTGCTCGAATCCGATGGTCGAGCCAGAGCGCTATCCTTTGTTGCCGGGGGCGTGGAAACTCCGCCCTACCCTGGGCGGGTCATTCGACGCGGGGACCCAGATCGTGCAACCGTAAAACAAATTCAGGAGCAGCTCGTTGCGATCGGCTGCGGGCCGCTCGTGCCCGATGGCGTATTCGGCTCGGGGACGGAATCGGCCGTGCGGCTCTTTCAATCGCGTCGTGACGATGGACATGGCCGCCCACTCGATATGGACGGCAAAATCGGTCCTTCTTCCTGGGCCGCGCTATTTGGCGAGCCGGCCGTGGCCACGACGGAGCCGAACGAGGTTTGCGACCCACTCGTGATCAAAGCGCTGGTCATTGCCGAATCGCAGGAGGGCGTACGAGAAAAACCGGCGAATTCGAACCTCGGGCCGGAAGTGGAAACGTATCAGCGTACGGCTGGAGTCACCCCGCCGACTCCTTGGTGCGCCGCATTCGTATATTGGAGCTTCGAGCGCGCTGCGGCCGAGCTCGGTCTCGACAATCCGCTCGTGCGCACGGGAGGCGTCATGGATCATTGGGGGCAAGCGCGAAGTCGTGGCATTCGCTCCATTACTGCGCGGCAAGTCGAAGAGGATCCGTCGCTGGTACAACCGGGCCAGATTTTCTTCATGGATCACGGCAACGGGAAGGGCCACGCGGGACTGGTAAAACGCGTGAGCGGTGACCTGATTACCACGATCGAGGGAAATACCAATAGCGCCGGGGCACGCGAAGGTGACGGCGTGTATTTGCGAAAGCGCAAGCTGAGTGATATCAACGCGGGCTTTCTCGATTACTCCAAGCCACGTCGGATCGAAGATGGCGAGCCTGAAGTGGAGCCTGCCGCGAATTTGCCCGACATTACGCCGCTGGTGCTGACGACTTCGTCGGGCGGGTGGTTACGAAAAGCCGTCGAGCAGCGCGCTTTCGAAACGCCAGTTTGGATTGAAGTACCATTCCGTGGACACATCATCAAGGTCGGTGCGCATGCGCTGCGAGCCAAAGCGGGTGGAAGGCTGCTCCGATTGCCGGTTTCATACCAGGACGTCGTCGCGATCTGTCGTACGCTGGAATGGTTGCCGCCGACTGCGGCGCTCTCCGATGCCATTTACCGCGCAGCAACGGTGCAGGTAAAACCCGCGCCGCAAGGAAAGTGGGGAACGCCGGCGCAAGACAAGATAACCAGCGCAAAAATGAGAACGCTCGAATTCGTGGTAAGCCACGACGAGGCGATCGAAAAGCAGATTCCCGCGAAGCGGCGTAACGACTTGGCGTCGACCGAAGGCAAAGATTGGATCTTGTCGAATCGAAACATTCGCGCACCACAAGCTGCCACGACCTATGGCTGGCACAATCCGGACAAGAATGGCTGGCCCATTCAAGGTCTCGGGTCCGACTGGGATGCGCCCGCGCATGATTCGGGGCATTTCGATTATTCGCAAACGCTGCGTCCCATTCAACGCAAAGTAAAACGCGTAATGGACGGAGCCGAAGTGGACCTGCTGAACGTGCTTGCGGAAGGGCTCAGGGACGATGTGCTCGAGCCGTTTCGGATTGCATGATCCCAGATATCCAATATGTCCCCCACTGCCGGGTTTGAAATAACCTTCAACGTCGCTTACCTGATCGTCGTCTGGTCGTTCGTCGTGGTCATGACGCGCAATCTCGGACGGCTATCGGATGCTCAACGTAACGTCGCTTCACGCGTGCGCCTCGCCTTCCTGCTGCTCGCGCTCGGGGACACGGGGCATGTAGGCGCACGAGCCTTCACGATCGGAAGTGGCAATCTCGAGGCCCATGCCAATTGGTTTGGCTTGGATATATCGCTGGTGGGCGGAATCCGTGGCGTCGTCGAGCGGAAAATACGACTCTATGCGCAATTCCTCGGCCGTTACGTCGAGCGGAGTGCCGAGCGTCGTAAGCGTCGTGGAAAAACGCGCTTCGGCTGGACGATTGCCATGGCGAGGGCGGGAGCCGTTGATTGCCGGTCGAGAAAGGCCTGGTGCTTCGCCGCTTGCTTTGCTGACGGAATGCCGCGTAGCCACTCGTTGGACGAGGCCCTTCCGATGGCAAAGCGACCGGTATCGAACGGGTTTTCCACGGGCAATCTTCTTTTTTGCTGGGCCTGGTTCGAGTTTTGTTGCAGCGCGACTATTCGTCGGTGCCCTTGCCTTCCCGGTCCCGGTCTCGAAGCGGCGCCAGAGTATCTCAGGGCGACTGTCGTTGCCCGCGGAAAAACCTTGTGACACGTGCGGCTTTGCTGTATTAGAAAGCTTTCATCATCGTGGATACCAAGAATCGGGACAACGACGGGGCGGCTGTAACCAGCCTTGGCGCCGACACGGCAACGTACGCGGAGGGGGCCGCCGATGCGCGAAGGTCGGTGTGCCGTTTCCGCATCAGCATCGTCGAGGGGCCCGCAACCGGGACCACCTGGCAATCTGCGACCGACCGGTGTTCGATCGGATCCCATCATCGCAATGACCTCATCGTCGACGATCCGACCGTCTCGCGCTTCCATTGCGAGATTCTGGTCGGCGACGACGGCGTGCGCATTCGCGATCTGAAAAGCCGCAACCGCACGGTGCTCGACGGCGTCGTCGTATTCGATGCTCTGCTACGCGTGGGCAGCTTGATCCGGCTGGGGAAAACCGTCCTTCGTTTCGAGCTGAGTACCGAGACGAACCGGCTTCCGCTTTCCGAAGAAACACGCTTCGGCTCGCTCTCTGGTGTTTCACCGGTCATGCGCGCCGTTTTTGCAATGCTTTCACGCGCGGCAACGAGCGACGCGACGGTTTTGTTCCAGGGTGAGACCGGCACGGGCAAGACGCAGGCCGCGCATTCGGTTCATGCGAAAGGTGCCCGCAGTGAGGGGCCTTTTGTCGTTGTCGATTGCGGGGCGCTTCCAGGTAACCTCCTCGAGAGTGAATTGTTCGGGCATGAAAAAGGATCGTTCACCGGCGCTACGGATCGCCGCATCGGAGCATTCGAAGAGGCTTCGGGCGGGACGTTGTTTCTCGACGAAATCGGCGAGCTTCCCATTGAGCTGCAACCGAAGCTCCTGCGTGCGCTCGAGGCCCGGGAGGTTCGTCGTATTGGATCCAATACCTACCGCCCCATCAATGTCCGCGTCATTGCGGCGACGAATCGTGACCTTCGCGGGGACGTGAACAGCGGCCGTTTCCGTGCCGATCTCTATTTTCGTATTGCCGTACTCACCATTCCCATGCCACCTCTCCGCCAGCGACCTGAAGACATCCCCGCGTTGACCGAACAGGTGGTTGCTTCTTTGCACGCTTCAAAAGAAGATGCCGAACAGCTCCGATCCCCGGAATTCTTGGCCCAACTCCGGCACGCCACGTGGCCAGGCAATGTGCGCGAATTGCGGAATTGCATCGAGCGTTATCTGATTTTGCGCACAATGGACGAGGTATCTGGAGACGCCGGAAATGCGACCGATGGCTTCGTCGTGGATCCTTCAGCGCCATACACGTCGGAACGGGAGCGGATCATGGCCGCTTTCGAGCGTCGGTATTTCGAGGGGCTCCTGCGGCTGCATGGCGGAAAAGTTGGAGCCGCCGCGACTGCATCCGGAATGGATCGCGCGTACCTGTATCGCCTGTTGCGCCGACGCGGCATTGCTGCGTCATGAAATCGTCTGCAGCAAGCGACCTCGATTTGGGGACGGACGCTTCAGGCGAAAGGCTCCGCCAATCGGTCAATCCCGAGGAATCATCGCGTTCGACGGCATCCGTGTCCGTGTCGGCATTCGTGCCGGGCGTCGAGACCTCGCTTCCCGAGCGGCTCATCCTCGAGCCCGGTGGGGCCATCAAGCATTACGAGATCATTCGAGAATTGGGCCAGGGCGGAATGGGGCGCGTGTTTTTGGCGCGCGATACGAAGTTGGGGCGGCTTTGCGCGCTCAAGCTGCTCCTCGCGTATACCGGAGCGCGTGCGGCGCGATTCTTGGCCGAGGCTCGGGCGACGGCGCGTTGCAAACACGAAAACATCGTCGTGATTCACGATATCGATGAATTCCGCGGATACCCTTTCGCGGTGCTCGAATACCTCGAAGGACGAACCTTACGCGCGTGGATGAGCCAGCGAGGGGCCAAGGTACCCGTCCTCGATGCCGCCCGGCTCGTCCTTCCCTTGTTGCGAGCGCTCGAGCGCGCCCATGAAATGGGAATCGTCCACCGCGATCTCAAGCCGGAAAACATTTTTTTGACCGACGGCGGGCAACTCAAAGTGCTCGATTTCGGCATTGCCAAGTGGGTCGATCCAAATGAGGCAACCAATGAGTCAACATCGACGACGCAGCCGCAGCCCGAAGGTTTCATCGGCACGCCTGCGTATATGTCGCCCGAACAATGGCGGGGGATCGATATCGATGCCCAGAGCGACATTTGGGCCACCGGGATCATTCTTTACGAAATGCTCACCGGTGCGCATCCGCTCGCCCCACCGACCAGAGCACGCCTTGCCGAAGTGCAAAACCTCGATGTTTCCATGCCGAGTGTGCGCGAGTCATACCCCGATACGGGCACGCTGGGATCCGTCGTCGATCGATGCCTCAAAAAAAACCGTGCGGAGCGTATTGGTTCTGCAAAGGCGCTGCTCGCCGAAATGGAATCGATCGTCGATGCCCCCAAGGCGGAAGCTTGGGTCACGGGCAAAAATCCTTTCGCGGGTTTATCGGCATTTCAAGAAGCGGATGCCGAACGATTTTTCGGTCGTGAGCGCGACACGGCTACTGTTCTCGGGCGACTTCGCAATCAGGCGCTCGTGGTCGTGGCCGGACCTTCCGGGGCGGGCAAATCATCGTTCGTGCGCGCAGGCGTCATTGCTGCATTAAAACGCGCCGAAGGACAATGGGAATCGTTTATCGTTCGCCCCGGACGAACGCCCCTTTCCGCGCTCGCCGAAGTGTTGACTCGAGTTTCCGAAGCCTCAACGACGAACCTCGGTGGGTTGAAAACCATTGAGGACCTCATCGAGGCGCTGTGTGACCGCCCTGGTTATCTTGGATCTCGCCTCCGTGCGTTTTGCCGCAGCAAAAGTCCCGATCATCACATCCTTCTTTTCGTCGATCAATTCGAGGAGCTGTACACCTTGGGCGCCGGCCCAGCCGAGCGGGCGGCCTTCTTGACGTGTTTGGAAGGCGCAGCCGATGACGCATCGTCGCCGCTGCGCGTGATTCTCTCGGTGCGTTCGGACTTTTTGGATCGAATGGCCCAGGATCGACAGTTCATGGACGCAGCGGTTCGCGGGGTTTTCTTTTTGTCGCCGATGGGTCGGGAGGAACATCGCGCGGCATTGGTCCGACCGTTGGTTGCGACAGGGCATGATTTCGAGCATCCGGATATGGTTCTTGCAATGCTGGACGCCCTCGATACGGCGGCGATTCCATTGCCGCTTTTGCAATTCACGGCGACGTTGCTTTGGGAACGACGTGATCGCGAGCGTCGGCTGTTGACGCGTGAAAGTTATGAAAATATCGGCGGCGTAGCGGGCGCCTTGGCGACGCACGCCGACGCGGTGATGGAAAGCTTTTCGGCACACGAGCAGCAGATTGCACGAGCCATTTTTCTCCAATTGGTCACGCCGGAACGCACACGCGCCATCGCCGGCTTGCCGGATTTGCGCGAGCTCGATACGGCAGGCTCCGTTGAACAGATCGTGTTGCGTTTGTCCGAAGGACGTCTTTTGCTCATCGAGACCGGCGAAGATCGCGCTGTCGCAACGGTCGAGCTGGTGCACGAGTCGTTGATCGAAAGCTGGATGAGGCTTCGGCGATGGCTGGACGAGAATCAAGAAGACGCAGCGTTTCTCGCGCGCGTGCGACCAGCGGCGAAAGAGTGGGAAGACAGCAAGCGCATGGAAGGGCTTCTCTGGCGAGCGCAAGCGGCAGAGGACGCATTGCGGTGGCAGGATCGGCGCGATTTGTCGACGGTGCCTGGCCTCGGACAACGCGAGATGCGATTTCTTACGGCGGTGAAGGATCTGTCGGTACGCGAGCGGCAACGGCGGCGAAACCTCGTCATGGCGGTGATCGCGAGTTTGGCCGTCGTGGTTGTGGCGGTGTCCGTGCTGGCGTTTCAGGCGAAGCAGGAAACGAAGCGTGCGGAGGAGCAGACGGCCATTGCGGAAGCCGAGAAAGCCGAGACGGAGCGTAATGCGGTACGGGCGCGGAATGCAACGCGAATAGCGACAGCGCGGGCAATCCAACAAGATCCCACGACGGTATTATCAATCCTACGTGAGATTGAGCCGGGACCATTGCCGCAAGGTTGGGCCGAGCTTGCGCAGATGGCACGCGATCGCGGAATTGCCCAAGTGGTGCTCTTGCATAATATGGCGCTTAACTCAGCCGTATGGAGCCCCGACGGGCGCCACATCGCGGCAGGGGGGCACGATAAAACGATTCGGATATGGAATGCAGACGGCATCGGCGAGCCACAAAGCTTGCGCGGCCATACCGAGCGGGTTTATCCTATCGCATGGAGTCGCAACGGCCAACGTATCGTATCAGGATCGGCGGATAAGACCGTACGGGTCTGGAATGCAGACGGCACGGGTGAGCCTGTGGTGTTGCGCGGCCATGAAGATAGTGTCAGGGGGGCCGCGTTCAGTCTAGATGGACGGCTCGTCGCCGGAGGGTCGGCGGACAAAACGGTGCGGATATGGAACGCGGACGGCGGGAGCGAGCCTGTGGTGCTGCGCGGTCAGAGCGAAACAGTCCGCGCAGTGTCGTTCAGCCCGGACGGCAACCACGTCGTTTCAGGCTCGGAAGACGGCACGGTGCGGATATGGAATACCGACGGCACGGGCGAGCCGCTGGTTTTGCGCGGCCACCAAGGGAAGGTGCAGGGCGTCTCGTATAGCCCAGATGGGCAGCGTATCGCCTCGGGGGCGGGGGACGGCAAGGTGCGGGTGTGGAATGCCGACGGCTCGGGCAAGGTGACCGAGCTGGTCGGCCATGATGGATGGGTCCATTCGGTTGCTTCGAGCCCTGATGGAAAGCGCATTATTTCAGCTTCGGAGGACAGGACCGTGCGGGTGTGGAATGCCGATGGAACCGGCGAGCCGCGCGTACTCTACGGACATGACGATACTGTCGAAGCAGCGGAGTTCTCCGCGGACGGCAGCCGCATCCTCTCGACATCGCGTGACGACGTCCTTCGCGTATGGAATGGCGACGGCACGCGCGAAGCAAGGGTATTGGCCGGCCCTGGAACCGAATATCCAACGTTTACGCCCGATGGTCGACAAATTGTCGCCACATCTGACAAAGTGCGCGTCTACAATGCCGATGGTACAGGTTCGTCGCTCGTCCTCAGGCGGCCCGAGCACGGGATTTTCATGGCGGCGTTCAGCCCCGACAATCGTCGCATTGCCGCGGCGGGCGTGGACCACACCGTGCGGATCTACAACGCCGACGGCGCCGGCCCGCCTAACGTTTTACACGGCCATACCGATCACATCACCACAGTCGTATTCAGCCCTGATAGTCGGCGAATCGCTTCGACATCGTGGGACGCGACAATGCGCATCTGGAATGCCGACGGCACGGGCGAGCCCATTGTTTTGCGCCACAACGGGCAAATCTACGCGGCAGCCTTCAGCCCTGACGGACGCCGCATAGCATCCGGGGCTGGCCGGACGATCTATGTATGGAATGCCGACGGTACAGGCGATCCATTCCTGCTACCGGTTGACGGAGATACCATCGGGGGATTGTCCTGGATGCCCGATGGCCGACGTATCGTTTCGGGGTCTGATGCGGTGCGAATCAGGAACGCCGACGGGACTGGCCAGCCCCTGGTCCTACGCGGCCAAGAAAGCATTGTTTTCTTGACCCCGACCGGATCTGTGAGCCCCGATGGCCAACGCATCGTCTCTTCGTCCTACGACGGCACAATGCGCATCTGGAATGCGAATGGCCAAGGGGAACCGATCGTTGTTCGAGTGTCGAACTTCGCCGTCCAGTCAGCGTCGTGGAGCCCCGATGGGAGAAGCATCGTCGCAGCAGCCATCGACAAAGGTTTATTCGTATGGACCGACCTCGAGCCTTTCCCGGCGCCCGATAGCCCGCAGCTTTGGCGCATGACGACGTATTGCATGCCGCTCGACGTGCGAAAGCGTCTGCTCGATTTCCCCGAAGAGCAATCTCGCAAAGACCTCGAGCGCTGCGAGCTACGCGTCCGCGAAGCGCGAGCGGCGGATACGTCCGCGCGCTGAACTGTCGACGATTCGTCGACACAATGGGCGTCGAGTGGACGGATCGTAGACAAAAGACAACCTCGCTCCCGGAGAGGGTCGCGGGAAATCGCCCTGCGCCCATGGCACGTGCGTTGCGAAGGCGGGAAACGTTGGAAGGTCGAAATGCCTTTCGACGCCAGAACGAGCACGATGGCCATCCCGCCCGCGTCACTTCTCGCAACGTGGAAAACTAACGAATGATCCGCTGTACACGCTATTTGTCAATCCTTCCCCTTGCTCTGCTCGCGACGACCGACGCGCGAGCGAAAGACGTCGAAGCGTTCAACGCGTACTTCGAGGCTCCGCCGGTTGCACGTGCGAACGACCCGGCGACATCGCGTGGGTTTGTCGCATCGGTCGATGACAAACGCGGCACGCCAACCTTCTTTTGGGCCGTGCGAGGGCAAGCATTGCCCAAGAACCTCCAAGGCGCAGGCCCCGAGCGCATTGCGCGTCATCACCTCGGGGCGCATGCGGACCTCTACGGTTTGACTCCGGCTGCGCTGCAAACGGCCAAGCGCGTGATGATTCACGACACGGGCCGCGGCGGCGTGATCGTCGTGTTCCGTCAATCCGTCGACGGCGTGGAGCTTCTCCGCAGCGACATGAAAGTGCTCATGGATCGCAATGGCAAGCTCGTGGCGCTCGGCGGAGCGCTTCATCCGGCGGCCGTTGCGGGAGCCTCGAATAAATCGGGCTCGTTCGCTATCGGCTCGGACGTGGCGATTGCCAAGTCGCTGAAAGATTTGTACGGCATCGAAGCAGCCAAACTGAGCTTATCGCCGCGCAAGGAAAAGAAGGCCGGCTACGATCTGTTCGACCTTGGAAAACCCTTCCAAGTCGGCTCCACCGAGCACGTGTTCGTCGAGCCTGCGCGGGCGAAAAAAGTTTACTTCCCCATGCCGAAGTCGCTCGTGCCTGCGTATTACGTCGAGTTTGAGGTTTCGTCGAAGACGTCGACGGATGCCGATGGGTACGCGTACGTGATCGCCGCCGCCGACGGCCGCATGCTGCTGCGCAAGAGCCTCAAGGCATACGAGGCCTTTCAGTATCGCGTTTGGGCGGACGACACGGCGCCGTACACGCCGAAGGATGGTCCGGGTGAGGACTGGACGCCGCACCCGACCGGCATCTCCGACCATTCGATCGGTGCGTTTACCACGCCCACGCTGATCTCGATGGAAGGATTCAACACCAACCCGGCGGGCACGGCCGATCCGTGGCTACCTGCGGCCGCGACGGAGACGGTTGGCAACAACGTCGATGCCTATACCGATAGCGTTCCCCCCGATGGTTACACGGCGGGCACGGACCATCGCGCGCCGCTCAGCGGGCCGAATGCCTTCGACTGGACGTACGACACGACGCTCGAACCGCTGGCCAACATCACCCAATCTCGCGCCGCCACGCAGAGCGTGTTCTACACGATTAACTGGCTGCACGACTACTGGTACGACTCGGGCTTCAACGAAGCCGCGGGCAACGCGCAGGCCGACAACTACGGTCGCGGTGGTGAAGAGGGAGATGTCTACCATGCCGAAACGCAAAACGGCGCCATCGATCCCGGCTACCGCAACGATGCGAACTCGTTCGTGCCTGCGGATGGATTTTCACCCCGCGTGCAGTTGTATCTCTACTCGGGCGGCCAGAACGACGTGACGCTCCAGATTGGCGCGCCGATCAACTCGAGCTACGCCGCGCAAGATGCCGCGTTCGGCGCAAAGAACTATGACCTCACCGCGAGTCTCGTCCTCGCCGTGGACGGCACGGCGGACGTCAACGATGCATGCGAAGCCATCACGAACAACGTGGCCGGCAAGATCGCCATTGTGAATCGAGGCACGTGCTCGTTCGAGAGCAAGGCCGTTCGAGTTCAGCAAGCCGGTGCGGTCGGCATGCTCTTGGCCAACAACGCGCCCACGGGCTTGCCCTCCATGGTTGATGATGGGACGATCCCGGTCGGGACGGTGACCATCCCCGCGCTTGGAATCAGCCAGGCGAATGGCGACACCTTGAAGACGGCCATTCTGGGCGGGACCGTGTCGGCACAGATGAAGCGAATCATCAGCCCCGAGCACGAAGGGGCGATCGACAACAGCGTCGTCGCCCACGAATGGTGCCACTACATGCACGTCCGTTTGGTCGGCTTTCCCAGCGGGAAGCAAGCGGACGGTCAAGGCGAGGGCTGGGGCGACTTCTTAGCGCTGCACACGGGCAGCCACGCGACCAACAACTTCGCCACCGGCACGTTCGCCGTCGCGCAATACTCCACCGTGTCGTACGACGACGCGGGCTACCACGGGGTCCGCCGTATGCCCACGACGCGCGACATGACCAAGAACCCGCTGACCTTCAAGCACATCGACGACTCGCAAATGCTCCCGATGAACGTGCCCAGCGGCGGCAACAACTCGGAGGTCCACAACACCGGCGAAGTCTGGTCCTCGATGATGTGGGAGGCGTACACGAATCTGATTCTGTCGAACAAGCATCCGTTCGACGAAGCCAAACGCAGAATGGCCGACTACGTGGTCGGCGGCATGATCATGACACCCATCAATCCGACGTTTACCGAGCAACGCGACGCGATCCTCGCGTATGCAGCCGCCGTCGACAACGACGACATGCTCCAGATGGCCCAAGGCTTCGCCAAGCGCGGAATTGGCTCCTGCGCCGTGTCGCCGCCCCGCGAGTCCGCCACGCAACTCGGCGTCGTGGAGAGTTATGAGGTCAAAGGCAACCACGCAATCACGTCGCTCGAGGTCGATGACAGCATCCTGAGCTGCGATTCCGACGGCATTCTGGACGGCGGCGAATCGGGCAAAGTGACGCTCGAGATCGTCAACAATGGCGTGTTGACGCTCAATGACACGGTCATCACGTTGACCACGCCAAACGCAGGCGTGATCTTCCCGCAGGGCAATACGATGACGGTGCCCAGCATTCCGAGATTCCAAAAGGTCACCGCGACGTTCGACATCTCGCTTGCTCCTGGCCAATACGCAGGCACGCGGATCGATTTCGACGTGTCGGCCGTAAATAGCGCGAGCTGCGTCTCCAACTTCCAAATGGCAGCCAACGATCGCATCGACGTCGACGACATCTCGGGCGGATCGACGGTCGATACGGTCGATAGCGAAAAGTCCACCTGGATGCCGATGGGCGCTCAGTCCGAGCTGATTTGGTCGCGCATCAAGGACGCATCGGGCAATTGGAAGTGGCGCGGCATCGACTTCGCCTCGCAATCCGATACGTCGCTCGAAACTCCGGACATTCAGGTCGGGACGAACGGCAACTTCGTGGTGTCCTTCCAGCATCGACATGAGTTCGAGTTCGATGCACCGAGTACAGCATGGGATGGTGCGGTCATCGAAATCACGAAGAATGGCGGGCAAACGTGGGAAGACGTCAAGACGTACGTCAACCCGGGCTACAATGGTGACATTTACGTGAACAGTGGAGCGCTGTCGCCCAACCCGCTCGAAGGACGCAATGCGTTCGTGGCGAAGAACCCGTCGCATCCAGCGATGGATTCGGTGGCGCTGGACTTCAAGCATGCTCTCGACGGTCAAACCGTGAGGTTGCGCTTCCGCATCGGCTCCGACGGTTTTGTCGGCGCTGCGGGCTGGGAAATCGACAACATCGCCTTGCTGTGGACGGACAACAAGCCCTTCTCCCAGGTCGTCGACGATACGGGCACTTGCAATGGCGTCCCTGTCGCCAACGCCGGCCCAGATCAAACGGCCATGTCGGGCTCGGTCGTGCAGCTCAATGGCTCGGCCAGCTCGGATCCCGACAATGAGCCGCTGACGTTCGGCTGGACGAAGACGGTTGGCCCCGAGGTCAATTTGCTCGCCAGCTCGACGGCTATGCCGGTCTTCTTGGCGCCTGCGGTCGCTACTCCGACAGTCATGAGCTTTGCCTTGAGCGTCAGTGATGGCGTTGGCTCGGCGGGCGATACGGTCGACGTGCTCGTCGTACCCGATCCCACGATGGGCTCGGGTGGCGCAGGTGGCGGCGGCATGGGCGGCATGGGTGGCGGCGGCATGGGCGGAGCCGGTGGCGAAGCTGGCATTGGCGGCGCCGGTGGCGCGATGGGCGGCATGGGGGGCACTGCGGGCACGGCGTCGTCGTCCAGCAGTTCGTCATCCACGTCCAGCGGTGGCGAATTCCCCACTCCGCCGACGGACGTTCCGACGCCCGAAGGCGGCTGCGAATGCACGGTGGCGGGAGCTGATTCCGCACCGGTTCGTCCGGGGCTGCTCGGATCGCTCGGTTTGGCGCTCGGACTGCTGTTCCGACGTAAGAATCGGTCGGCGAAGAACTGACGTCCCCCAGAGGCTCCCGGTTCGCATCGGGGGCCTCTCTCGGACCCCCGAAGCACCATCCCCACACGGCTTTGCGACGAACGTGCTCGCGCCTTTTTATGTCTTGGCCATGGGTATCGCGTCTACGCCGCTTAGTCCAAATCTACGATTCTCGAAACGGACACAGACGCCCTCTCCGCCTACTTGGGGACGGAATGCATTTCGAGTTTGGTACAGGGCCGCGTCGCCGTGAGTCGAGAGGTTTAATGACGCCCAACTCGGAGCACTGTCGCCTGTCGACGATTCGTCGACAAATTCGACCATCGAAGGGACAGTTCGTCGACAGCCGCAAGACCACTCGCTCCACACATCGCAAAAAAACGCTGTTCAATTGGACCAGCGGCTGCCCCATCGGCCCGGTCCGAATCTTGCTCTGCAACAATTCGTCGGGCGCGTAGCGCCACCGCATTACACTTCACCAATACCATGAAAGCGACCCCGAAGAACATGAAACGATTCGTCCTTCTTTGTCCCTTGGTTCTCACGGCCTGCGCTGTGTCCGATAGCAATGTCGAATTCGACGACGACAATACCGCGAGCGCCGAACAGCCCATCGTTACCACCATCTTCAGCGATACCTTCGATTCCGGCACGTCCGGATGGACCCTCACCGGCACAGCCACGACGACCACGTCCCCGCGCCTGGGAGCATCGGGGAATTCCGTCAAGTTGCCATTACGCTCGACCGTATCACGCGTCATTTCCACGACAGGTTATGGGGGCATCTCCGTCACCATGAACATGGCGGCGTCGTCGCTCGAATCGGGAATCGATCGTTGCGTTGCCGAATATTCGGTCAACAAGGGCGCGAGTTATATTCCGCTCCTGACGCTGCTCGATGGCCAAGACAACAGCGTATTCAACTCGGTTACGTTTGCGTTGCCAGCGTCCGCTGACAACAACCCCAACTTTGCCATTCGCTATCGGGCGAGTGGCGACGCCGGCGGCGATTATTGTTATGGCGAAACGGTCACCGTTACCGGCACGGCAGCGAGTTTTCCCAGCCCACCCGCGCCCGTGATGGCCACGACGTACGATTCCTTGGCAGGCACCGGCAACGTGACTCGAACGCTTCTTACGTATGCGCAATTGACAGGAGGAAGCCAAATCGCCGGGCCTGTCGATTCAGCGGCATTCGATCTTCCCGTCGATGCAGCAAACCCGACCAATTATTTCCAAGGACCGCTCGAATCGTTGGATCAAGCAACCATTGGATCGGCCACGTCGGTTCGCGACGATTACAGCTACCTCGCAGCTCCCGAGCGGAGTCACCTGCCAAAGCTGTATTTCGAGTTCATTTCGCACGGGTCGCATATGGTTCCGGTCGCGCGCACGTATCAACAACCCGAGCATCCGTTTTGGGAGTTTGTCGCGCAGCCGGGCCGTGTGTGGAATGAAGCCAGCGACAATGGCTATTCGCGTGTGTCCATGCCGTTTGCCCTCACGCAAAAAAACGCGAACTGCGTACACAATGGCGAAATGACGTTCCTTTTCAAGACGGCCGCCGACGGACAATCGATTGCCTCGATTTCCAAAGCGTACTACCAAATCGTGCAAGAAACCTGCTTGTACTTCAAGGCCAACTTCTGGGGCACCATGACCGTTTCTGCGACGACGAGTACGGTGAACAATGCGCCCACCATCCGCGCAAGTTATGAAAACGAAGTGGCGAATCGTTTACCCGTCAAAGATATCGCTCAGCTCGCCGTGGATTTCCCGGGAACGAATACGGCCTTGATTGGTTCCGAGCAAACCGCGGCGCACAGGACGGCTTTTGGCGTCGTCGTCGACAATACGCTGTACCGCGGCGGGTTTCAAACACGTTATGGGACGTACGGCTTCAAAGACGTCATGGCCCTGCCCAGCTATTCGACATCCAAAGCATTCATGGATTCGTTTGGCGCCATGCGCATTGCGCAGAAATATCCCGCGCTGAACTTCTATGCGAATTCGATCGCGAGCCGCGTACCGAGTTGTCCATCCGCGACGTGGGGCGACGTGAGCATCAGCAACGCACTCGATATGGCGACGGGGAACTATGGGCTTGCTGGTTACGAGGCCGATGAAGGCTCCATCGCCATGACGAACGACTACTTTTTACGGGAAACGCAGGCGGAAAAACTCAACTTTGCGTGCACGAAATACGCCCGCAAGGCGACGCCGGGCACATTCTGGAATTACCACACACCGGACCATTATCTAACGGCGGTGGCCGAACGCCAGGCGATATCCGTGCAGGAACCGGCGACGGGAACGCTCGCGCAATTCCTGACGAATGAGATCTATGCACCGTTGAACCTCAGCCCCCTCACGGCGGGGCCGAAAACGACGTACGATTCGGTGGCGCAAGAGTGGGGCGCGTATGGCGAAATTCTGACGCTCGATGATTTCGCCAAACTCGCCAAATTCGCGAATGGAGACGAGGGCATCATCAATGGCGTCCAGGTGCTCGATTATGCTCGTCTGAAGCAAGCGCTTCAGCGCGATTCGGCCAATCAGGGACTCGTCGTCACGGTGCCGAACAACAATTTCCCGCACCGCTACAAGGCTGGATTCTGGTCGATCGACGTGTACGGTGGCGCTTATCCGGCAACGAACTGCAATGGCCCGCATGAGCCATACATGTCGGGTTACGGTGGTATTGGCGCGGCATTGCTGAAGAGCAAACTCAACTATATCTTTGCCAGCGACAATGCCGAATACGCGATGGACACCACGCTCAACGAGCTTGCTGCTCACGTACGCGCGCCTTGCGCGACGACGTATCGACCGTAGGGTGTGTGCAGCGAAGTCATCAGCGTTTTGCTGGTTTCACCCAAACCGACCAGGGGCTCCGCGCCCCTGGACCTCGCTAGGGGCAATGCCCCTTGACCGGCTAGCAAGCCAAAGAGCGCATAAAAGAATCCGTGGCGTCGTCGAGCGGAAAATACGACTCTATGCGCAATTCCTCGGCCGTTACGTCGAGCGGAGTGCCGAGCGTCGTAAGCGTCGTAAAAAGCCGCGCTTCCACGCCATCGGGAGCGCGAAGGCATAATGGAAGCGCCACGGGTGGTGCGTCGCGGTGCCCGACGCTCGGTCGCGCGGGATGAACCCGTGGCCTTACGTCGTGCTGACGCCATCTGTTGGATCGGTTGCAATTTTTGCGTACTTCGTGCACCGAAGCTTGCGGGCACGGTGATCGCGCGGCAATCAAATGGCTTTTTGTAGGCATTCCCGACCTTCACGTTATGCGCATGGAAACACTTGACAAACACCGGCGTTCGATGACTACACTAGGCGCATGTCAATGAACTGCCCTCGCTGTCAAAACCCACTGGTCCGCGGCCGCCTCGACGCGCACTCGATCCTTGAAAAAGTCCACACGTGCGAAGCGTGTCAAGGCACTTTCGTTCGCCCCGAAGACCTCGAGGATGTCGAGTTGCAACATCACGATGTCTTTTTCGAGTTCCGGCACATCCCGCACGATGCGGAGCAGAACGAGGCGCTCATGTGCCCCGCTTGCCTGGTGCCGATGAGCAAATCGCATAGCGAGCGTGACGCTCACGTGATCATGGATTCTTGCCCGAAGTGCAAGTGCACGTGGCTCGATGGTGGTGAGATCCAAGCAATCCAAACGGATAGCTTGCTCGCCAATCTGAAAAGCCTCTTCCGCAGCCTGCACCTCACGTCATCGTCGTCATCGTCGTCATCGTCATCGTAGAAAAGGCCCACCGACGAGCGCCTGGGCGACAAATCCCGCGAACACGGCGATTGCCGCCCGTCCTGTCCCGATCCGATGCGCTCGCGACAAACCCACCGCACCCAACCACAAGCACGCAAGCGCCGCAACGGGCGCATACCAGCGCATCGCCTTGCCAATGGCGCCAAAGCCAAACGCGAGAAACACCGCCACGTCGGGCACGAGAAATAGCAACGTCATTGGGACGGCATACGCGACGCCAAAGACCGCCAACGAACTGTCGCGACTGCCCGAGCCGGAAAAACGTCGTGCTACAAAGTGCGTAACGAGCCCGCCAATCCAAAAAAGCACGACATACAGCGGAATTACGAAACTGGCCTGCCACAAGTAATGGTTTTCCCGCCCGAGCCTCGGAATACCCATACGCGGGGCGTGTCCCGCAAGGTGCAGGAGCAGCGAAAAAGCCGCGTGCAAAGTGCCAAGAACGAGCATTGCAGCGCGGCCTTCACGTTTATCGCCACGCATTGCGACATCCGCCAGCGCAGAGCGCGGATTACGCACGACAGCGAGAAAGAGCGACCAGATTGGGAAGGGCTGAAGCATCGGCAATCAACGCATCAAGCGGCTCTTCACACGCATTACGAAGTCAAAAAACTTCAGATACGACGCCGTCCCGCTCTGCTCGGATTTCGGTTGGTAGGGTCCAGTCAAATACGGAACATACATGCTTTGACGCCGACTTCGAGCGCCAGTATGCTGGGACGGTGCCACACGATGCCAAGCACGACCGTCGTGGACGCTAAGGTCACCTGGCCACGTTTCTACCATGACTTCGGCCGGGTCAGGTTGGTTATCCACGAAATACATCTTGCGAAATAGAAAGTCGCGCCAACCCTGATTGTGACTGCCGGGGATGATTCGCAAGCCGCCGTCTTCTTCGGTGATGCGCTCGAAATGCAATCCAACATTGAGCATCGGGCCGGGAAGTTGGCCGTAAAAGGCATCGCGCAAACCATCGGTGTGCCAAGCAAGCCCCGGTCGCAAGCTGCCTTTCGTGCGAATGTAGCGATTGAAAACGACGCCGTCTTTTTCCTCGTGGCCAATACGAGCCTCGTCGTTGATTAGCTTCCTAATGGGCTCGAAGCGAGCGTCCGTCACGAATTGGCGCACGTAATCCGAATGAACCGATAGAAAGCCCGTGCGTTGCAGATAATCCCTGCCGTGCTCGTCGCGACCAATCCAAATGGGAATACCATTGACTTTACGGCGGCCTTCGGCGAGGAATTTTTCCTGCACGCGGTCGACCTCGGCAATGATGCGCTCGACCTCCTTGGGCGACGCGACTTGGGCAAACACGAGGTACCCATAACGATCGAGGTAGGCGCGCTGTACGGGCGTGATGTCGGCGCCGAGCCGAAAGCGGTGATTGAGGGGCAGAGCAGCCGCGACTTTCGTGGCTTCCGCAGGGTACAAGGCGGCGTGGAGCGAGTTTTCGTCGAGGTCGGGCAATTGGACGGCGGCGTTCATGCGAGTCCGGCAGTTTACGCGAAGTGGCGCGAGGAGCAAGGTACTAAATATCGAGCGGCGACGGTTCGCCAGCTCAGGACTGGAAGAGCACGCAATGCGTGCCCTGCGGATCACGAATCAGGCAATACCGCGCGGTAGGACCATAACTACGAATGTCGCCGATACGCGTGCCTCCAAGCCGTTCGCAATTCGCGAGCGCTACGTCCACGTCTTCCACGATGAAGTACGGCATCCACACGGGAGGAATACCCGTATTGTTGCCTCGTGCGTGGCAAATGCCCACCGCAGAATCTTCGCCCTTCATCACGTAGTCCGAATAATCGCCCATACTAAGCGCTTCGGGCTTCCAACCGACGACGCTCGCGTAAAAATCTTTGAGCCCGTCGGCGTCGGAAACAGTGAGATCCATCCAGCCAATCGAGCCAATCTTGGGTTTGTCCATGCGCCGAGCCTATCATGAGCATGCTGCACGTGTCTACAGCTTTGACAAACGGCGTGCAACGACGCAAGCCTGGAGGCTCGAACCGCCATCCCTGGAGGCTCGAGCCCTCAGGTCATGCCGCGACCTAGTTTGCGTCGACGATTTCCTGGCAACCACCTAGCGCTGAGCGGGCAACCTTCCAACAATCGGGGAGTTCATTCGGCGCGACGCCGCCAAGCTTGGTGCGCACGCAGAAGCTCGGATCACGCGGCGACGGCCTGATGATGGCAAGCTGTCGTCCCGTGGGACTATTGGAATCCGAAGCCGAACAAAGGAAAGTTTTCCCTTCGGTATCCAGCCCCAAATCCCCATGGGACCCGGCACTCAGATACGTTCCCGCATTCGCTGAATTGCTCACGAATGCGCCCGAAATCAAAGCCACTACGCCCAACAATTTCGCGATTGTTCGTCCAGTTGACATGATCCCCTCCTCGACTTTTCTGTGCACGTTTCGTTTTTATCGCCGACGAATTTCTCCATGAACGACAACGTGCGGAAACAAAACCGTCACGTCGCGCTCGTTTACGTTCCGAACATGGCTTCGAACAACCAGCCTCGTCAAGTGGCACGCAATTTTACGTTCTGAACGACTGTTCCAGGACGTACTTTACGAGCGAGCAAAGCAGTGATAGGGTCGGCTCACGTTCTGAAAAATCAGTACGGCAAGACAAATAGCCCCGACGAAGCGGGCGAGGTCACGATGAGTTCTGGCGACGAGTTGTTCGATGATCAAGTCGAAACGCAATTGAATCAGCGCCCCGCGAATGCGCCGACAGGTTTTGGGCTTGTCGTGTTGACCGGTCCTGCGGCTGAGCAACGCATAACCATCGCACCGCATCATCCATCGCGCATTTTCATTGGCCAAAGCCCAACGTCCGATCTGCGTATCGACGACCGTTTGGTGTCGCGAAGGCACGCGGCATTCGAGATAATCGGTGGACGATTGCGTATCACGGACCTCGCGTCGACCAACGGGACGTTCGTGCAAAACGTAGCCGTGCTCGATGCCTTTTTGCAAGGCGGCGAAATCATTACCGTCGGCACCAGCACGATTCGTGTCGATCGAATGGCGGGCGAAGCACCGGTTTCATTGACGAATGCGAGTCGTTTTGGAAGCACCGTGGGATCGAGTCCCGAAATGCGGGCCATTTATCCATTGTGCGAACGGCTTGCGGCAGCCAATGTGCCGGTGCTGATCGAAGGAGAAACGGGGACGGGCAAAGAAGTGCTCGCCGAATCGCTGCACGAAATGGGGCCGCGGAAAAGCGGTCCCTTCGTCGTTTTCGATTGCACCGCCGTTCCGCCAAACCTCGTGGAAAGTGCGCTCTTTGGCCACGAGCGTGGTGCATTCACGGGCGCTACGGAATCGCGTCGAGGGGTGTTCGAAGAGGCCCACGGCGGTACGCTGCTGATCGACGAAATCGGGGACCTCGAAATCAGTTTACAAGCCAAACTCTTGCGCGTGCTGCAACGTTCCGAAGTACAGCGCGTGGGCTCGAATCGATGGATTCGAGTGGACGCGAGAATTTTGGCCGCGACACGCAGAGATCTCGATCACGAAATTCAAGCTGGCCGATTTCGCGATGATTTGTTTTATCGGCTCGCTGTCGCACGCATTGAATTGCCACCGCTGCGCCGGCGCACGGGGGACGTGGCTCTTCTGGCGAATCATTTCTGGCGGTCGATCGCGGACAAGGGCGTGCCCTTTCCCGCAGACTTCGCACGGCGAATCGAGGATTATTCGTTCCCGGGCAACGTTCGCGAACTCTACAATGCCGTCGCGCGACGCGTAGCGCTCGGCGAAGGAGCGCCCGTGGAAACGCGACGAACGACGACTGCAATGCCTCCACCGAGCAGTCATATGCCGCCGGCGCCGATAACGACGGAAACACTACGACCAGGCCAGGCGGACTTCATCGAGGAGATATTGGCGGAAAACCTTCCCCTTCCTCGGGCGCGCGAATGTGTCGTGCAGGAGCTGGAGCGCCGGTACGTGCAACGCGTGCTGGCACAGCATCAGGGTAACATTGGCGCGGCGGCTGCGGCATCAGGAATTGCTCGACGATACTTTCAGCTCATCAAGGCGCGAAGCAAGTCGTCGGAATAGCCAGGTGGCTGATGCCAAAGTTTGCCAGACTCGGGCGTGCGCGCAAGCGGGACGCTTCGATTTGCCAGCAAGACTTTGCCGGCAAGATCTTGCCGAGGGATTATTCTACGGCTTTTTGATCCCGAGCACTTTCATGCGGTACGACAAGGTCCGCAGAGGAATCCCGATTTGCTTGGCCGCTTCGGTGCGATTCCATTGATGCACTTCGAGCACCTTGCGCAGAATGTTGGCTTCGTATTCCTGCACTTTTCCGCGCACCGGCGCCGCCTCTTCCCCTATGGATGGCGGCGTTTCCACCATCGCGGACGCTTGCGTCGCCGTCTTTGTCGGAAGAGCCTGCGCCGCGCCACGCACGCGAGTCGGCAAGTCGTCTGGCACGATCACGCTGCCTCGAGCCACCACCACCGCTCGTTCAATCGTATTTCGCAGCTCGCGCACATTGCCCGGCCATGCGTATTGTCGCAAAAGCTGCATGGCCTCGGGCGCAATGCCTTGCACTTTTCTTCCGTTGTTGTCATTGGCCAGGCGCAAGAATCGCCGCGCAAGAGGCTCGATGTCTTCGCCTCGTTCCGCCAGCGAAGGGATGTCGATCGTGACACCCCCGAGACGATAATACAAATCGGCGCGAAATGTCCCCGCCTCCACCATTGCTTCCAAATCACGGTGCGTTGCGGCCACGACGCGCACGTCCACGGCAATTTCTTTCGTCGACCCGACGCGACAAAAAGCGCCTGTCTCCAGCACGCGAAGCAGCGCGGCTTGCGCGGAAAAAGGCAATTCACCAATTTCGTCCAGAAAAACCGTCCCCTTGTCGGCCTCTTCGAATACACCTTTTTGTAGTTGCAACGCGCCCGTGAACGCTCCCCGCTCGTGACCGAACAACGTGCTTTCGACCAGATCTTTCGGAATGGCGCCGCAGTTCACGCGCACCATGCGTTTGGCTTTGCGGGGACCTTGTTCGTGAATCAGCCGCGCGATGACTTCTTTGCCCGATCCCGTCTCGCCCAGCAAAATGACCGGCAATCGCGACGAAGCCACGCGCAGCACGACATCGAGCACTTCGCGCATGCGAGCACCCGCCACGATATCGTCATTGTCCGCATCGCCCTGGGCCGAAAGAACCCACGAATCTTCCGGGCAGATTTCGACGGGTTTGTCCAGCGCAGCGACTCGAGCGGCTTTGCACGCCCGCTCAATCAGTTCGTCCACACTCACCGACACGCCCGAATGCACCGCTACGCCCACGACGAATGCTGTTTCTGTGCGAGCAAGCGGCGCAGCCAGCACCCGAGCCATTCGCGCCGCCGCTTCGACTCCCGTTTCGGGCAAAATGATTTGCACGGCGTCCGGCCCGTACAATCCAATGCGATCCACCGGCCGCAAACGGCGCCGCACTTCATCGAGAAACGGACGCACGCCCGATGCTGCCGGCTCCCCCGTCCCCACGCTCACGACACGCAACATCAAAAACGCAAACGGCCGACGAAATTCGATTGCGCGCGATACCTCCGCCTCCACCTGTTGCCGAAAACGCCCCTCCCCATCGATGCCAATCGATTCCCCCGTTGCATCGAGCGGCTGCACGCGCACGCGCACCGCCCCGATCATCACCTCGTCCCCCACGTCCACGACGACTTTTTGTACCGATCGCTCACCCGCGTACGTTCCGTTTTTCGACCCCAAGTCTTCAACGGTTACGCGATTGTCCTCCAGAGTGAATCGAGCATGTTCGCGCGACAAAGTGGCATCCGAAAGCGCGACGCCAGAAGCCGGCATGCGCCCCAAAATGACTGGCACCTGCGGCTCCAAAAGAACCACCTTCGTTCCTTTCTCGTGCGCAGCGAGCAGCGCAATGAGCGGGCCATGATGACGATGAAGCTCCCCGCCAAGCGGCGAAAATGTTCGCGTACGGGTAGCGTCTAGTTCGAACGTCGGGGGCATGGAGCGACGAGACACGCGGCGTTCATAACACAGTCGGAATCTTGCCGTCCATCTCCGTTGTTCCGGATGGACGATTCTTACGTGTCCTGGTACATCCCACGATCATGACGGCGAGCGCCGAGTTGCTACGGAAGTATCACGCCAATCCCGGCCAAACCGTGGCCATGTACGAGCCTTGGCGCACTGCCGAGGGACTCACGTCGTACGAAGTGGCGGCGTCCGAAGTCGATTCGTATTCGCGAAACGATCGAATTTTGGACCTGGCATGCGGGGACGGTCGACTGCTCGAACTGCTCGCCGAGCGAGATTTTACAAATCTCGTAGGGGTGGACCTGAGCCCGGAGGAACTCGCTGCGGCTCAGATTCGGCTTGGTGATCGCGCGCAACTGCATTGTCGACCAGCCGATGCGCTTGGGCTCGCGGATCAATCAGTGGATGCCGTGGTTTGTCATCTCGCATTGATGCTGATGCAACCCGTGGAACCAGTGCTCGAGGAGATTGCGCGGGTATTGCGACGCGGAGCAAAGTTCGTCGCCGTGGTCAATCGATATGTGGAGCATCCCGTTTACGAGGCGTATCGGCGGGCGGTATTTCGAATGACGAAGGATTCGGGGCTCGAACGCCTGCGGCTTGGGGATGCGCGGGTTTTCACGGGGGAAGGATTCGGCGAGCTTTTAACTGGCACGAAGTTCGCGAGAGACACCTTGCAAGTTCGTGATTTCGATTTCACCGTGCGGACGACACCCGCGGCGTTGTGGTCCATGTTGCGCCCGAGCTACGATGTGTATCGATTGCCGGAGTTGCTGCAAACGATACTCGAGAAGCAGGTTCTCGAAGCATGGTGCCCGTGGGTCGATGACGAAGGAACACTTACATGTTCAACCGGAATGCGGCTATTGGCATGCCGTGTGCATTAGTCAAACGGAGTTCGAAACGAGCGGGAAGGATGTTTTTCCTTCTTGACCTTGGGTTTGGCTTGCTCGTACGTTAGGCGATGCAGTCATCAATGCACCGAACGTTTGCCCGAGGGTTCGGTTTGCCACACAGATAGAAAAGAGGAAGGTCCATGGCGTCGAGTGTACGGAAAAAATTGGAGCTTGGTGACCGCTTTGCGGCCCACAACGAATACCCGAGCGCGAGCTTTCAATACGACGGCGCCTATTTGGAGATTTTGACGAACCTGGGCGAAGCAGCGAAGCTCGATACCGAGCGGCTCGGCGGGATTCGGGCGCTGTTGAAGGAAGCGAACGGTTCGTCGGTGTCGGTGGAGAAACACGCCGCGTCCATGCGACTTCGTGACGAACATGCTCGAGTGCACGGCGTGAACCTTTGCGAATACGAATACGTGCAATTCTACCATTGCGTCCGAGTGGACCAGTGGCTGGTCGTGTATCACCACTTCGACCACCGCGATTATGATGGTTTGAAGCTGAAGATGCCTACGGGTACTTCGCAATCGTTCGTGATGACGATCCACGACGACGGCGTGACTTCGGTCGCGTTGTCCAAGAGCAAAGCGGCGCTGCTATCGTACACGATGGCTCATTTGGGTTGGGCCAAGGTGCAATCGACCATCGGCTTGTATACCGAAAAGCAAATCTTGACGGACCTTGCGCTCCCTGCGATCCGGCAAGACTCGCGGTTTTTCCGGTGTTCGTTGTGCCTGAACCCGGAAAACACGTGGTCCTGGGCGCATTACGGAGAAGTCTACCGCCTGGTCGGTAATGGTTGGCCTGGAAGTATCGCCAAGCTTAGCCAACCGATTTGGCGAGTCGAGAGATACATCAAAGCCATCGCGTACCTCCACCACGCGACGAAGCTCGATCCGAAGGAATTCTGGGCGCATGCGCATCTGGGTGCGGTGCTGGTCAACGTGCGAGGATTCGCGGGCACGAACGACGACATTGCCCCGCTGCTCGCGGCGATCCAGCAATTGTGCCCGGATGTCCCGAAGTCCAAGCTGGATGTGGCGTGGATGGATTATGCAGCGAAATCGCTTGGCACGGCACAAGAATTGGTGGGGTATTATTACCCCTGGGCCGAGCTTTATCAGGCCGATGCATTTGCCATCAAAGCCGTGCTCGAATCAACCACGCAGTCATCCGACGCGACGGAATTGGGTGTGTTTTCGCTCGTCCAGACGCTCGATGGGCTTTACATGCAACCGCAGCTCGCAAACAATCTTTTCGAGCCGGGAGAACTTTACGTCAATCCATTCTTCCAGTTCGGATTGCTTGGTTATTGGGCGAAAAACCTGTCGTTTGCTTGGACGTGCACGAGGGCCGGGATGGCGCGGCTGTTCAAGTTCAGCTTCCTGCCGGGCGTCCAAGCGCTCATGGGATACCAGTTGCTCGCGAACATTGCGGACCAGTGGATTCGCGCAAATATGCAGCAAGCCGCGGTGCCGGTCGGCATCGACGTCAATTTGTCCGACGCCCCGGTGGCCATCGGAAAAACCCCGATCAATAATGCGGAAGCCCTCGTCGGCTTCATTGCGCAAATTTTCGAGCGGGTGTGCAAACCAGCGGTCAATCCCTATCTCGGTGCAGACATCAAGGTCAATACGACCATTGCCATAAGCTTGGTGCAGGTCTACTTCGTGCTGGATAACTTGGCCGGGATCTTGGACCAATTGAAGATGCCCGGAGCTTCCGCGGTTCGCGACGAGATGCAAAAGTTTGGTGAAGTGGTGCTGCAGAAGTCGGGGCTTTATACGGAAGTGGCACCAACCGAATTGCTCCACAAGGACGTGCACATTCATTCGATGCTCTCGAGCTTCGTCGCTGGAAAGCCGAGTT
>CAZETM010000034.1:0-27761 GCA_964514885.1 uncultured Polyangium sp.
CGAACACCAACGACGTTTTGCCTTCGCGGCAGAGCGCGAAGGCGAATACCACGCGCAAGCGATGAGCGCGTCAGGTTCCTTCGGGCTCGGTCGTGGGTGCGGCAGGAGTGTTGGGCTCGTCGCCTGGATCATCTCCGCGCAATTTGCGCTGCGTCGGTCGCACTCGTTCTGCAAGCTCGGCATAACCTGCGGTGCGATAAAGTCCTTCCAAAGTCGACGCGGCACCTTGATAAGCATCCGACCATGCGTCGAGAGCGCGATTACGCGTCGTTTGAGCTTCTTCCAATTCGCGTGCTTCGCGATTGTCGTCATTGACGAGTTTAGTGAGCGCGTCGAGTTTGGTTTTGACGGCGGCTGCGGCGATTGCGGTATCGAAGGAAGCGCCGAATGAATTCGTCACTTGTTGCGGATGCGCATTGAGCTGCGTGACGACGTTTCCGGTATACGATACCAGTTTATGGGGTGTCCGCGGGATATCCCCGGCGAGGCCGTATTGGATGAGGGCTGGTGCGCCGAAGGTGCCTTCGATGGCAATGCTGAGTTGTGCGAGCACATTGGCGACAATAACTACGGCAGAATCACGGGCGGCTCTTACGGGCGCGTCGTCGGCCTTTTCGCTGAAGTAGTTGGTTTCAGCGTCGCGTAAAACCGTATTGGCATGAACGAGGCCATCGGCAATGGCGAGGATGACTGCCTCGACTGCCGCGACGGTGGCTTTGGTGTCGGGACCTTGAATAGCTTTTGCCCGGTCGGCAATGATTGCCGCTACTTTGGGGCCATGAGTCCGAGCCGAAGCGACGACTTTTTCAGCGACGCTCAGCTTGTTTTGAACTTGTACGCTTATCTCAGCCATAGGCGACATGTTTACATGAAAGGCGAATTGCGTGGCAAGCGTTTTTTTGAGGGAGCGAACTTTCGACGATCGTGCTGGGGCGGCCGTCGGCTTCACTTACACCGGTGTGGGTCCTTCGGGCGAGACGAACCGTCCGCTCGAGTCCCCATGGCGACTCCCTATTTGTTCCATGCGCAAGAATTCAACGCCGTGCGGACAGCTTATGTCATAGCTCGCAGGTTATTTGTTGACGCGAAAGCCCCTGCGCCCCATCCTCGCGCTTGTCCCCCCAATACATAGTTGTCGGAGACGCGCGTTGCGGTGGAGTTGCATTTTTTGCACTCAGCCGGCCGCTTATTCAAAGTACAAGGAGAGCCCAATGGTCCGAAAGTCTATCCGGCAGGGGTTTGCCGCCATTGCATTGGTTGGCGTATCGATCGTGACGTTTTTCGCACCGCTCGAGGCACCGGCGCAGTCGAAGAACAAATTGCTCCCTCCAGGCTTGTGCACAAAAGAACGACATCGGCACCTGCAGGACACGATGGAGGCCGCGTGGAGCTTGGTAAGAAAATGCAGCTAACCACCCGATACCATTGAAATCATGTCCGAAAAAGTCGACCGATTTAGGGATGCCATCATCGCGCGCGACAACATCAACCTGGAGTGCTTCGGTCGCACCGACGACGGACACAGGAATCCACAACCGTCAGAATGACCTCGGCGTGTTTTTCCGCTTCCGGCGTCGGCTGTTTGTCCAGCCTTTTGAGACAATCGATTATTTTTCCGATATCCGATGAAAATAGCGTCGTGTCGTCCGTCCACAACATGTGCCGAATCGCACTTGACAACGATTCTTCGAGTCTTCGGTACTTGGCAATTTGCTCCATGGTACAATCTTTTTGGAAAGACTGCATGATGTCAAGCGGAACTTTCTATGAATCGACGTGCTCTGTCATTCGTGGCGGAGGTCGTGTCAGTCGCCCCCCACCACGGGCAGATCCTCGCGCAATCCCCCATCCCCACCTCAGCCGCAATTCTCCCCGCCCGTCGATACTTGGCAATCCGGGCGCTTCTTCTTCGACCGAGATGCCGTCGTGCGCACGGCACGTACATATCATCTTGTCGCGCAAGTTTGGTGTAACGATCGTGCAAAATGTACTGGAATGATGGCTGTTACTCGTGGGCGTCAATGAAATAGCCGCGCCCCATTTTGTACGGCAAGCGGCTACAGCCAATTCCATCGCGAGGCTTCCATCCGTGCGGCAACAGGGCGTCATATATGACACGTATCATTGCCGCAGCGTCAAGAAATGCCTGGATCCAGTCATCACCGACGCCATATCGAACGGGCGCGGTGTCTTTCGCGTCGAATGCAAATCCGCATTTGAAGCGACCATCCGCCATTTGCTCGGGCATGAAAACAAATAGCGGACGCTTTTTCTCGACACCCATTGCATCGGGAAATGGTACCGTTGATTCCGACAGAATCTCAAGGTCGCCGGGGTTTATCTCGGCTGGAGGTGTTTCAGTAGCAGTCCAACTTGGTGGTCTTTCCCGTAATGCCGGAAGTCCACAATTAAAACTTTCCTGCCCTAGACCATCCCGCCAACGGATATTGTTCGCTAGTGGCATGCCACCCACGAAAAGACGAGCCCACCACAAGGCCAAAATCCCGGTAATGGCGTGTAGCACGTCTTCATGTTCGCGAACCTTTTCCCAATTGATGGGCGTTCCAAATCGCAACCCGATGGCCGTGTTGCCCGCATCATCCACACGCCTGAAGAGCGTCATCGTGACGTCCTTCATGGCGCCGTCATCATTGACGTAAAGGAGCGTTCGCGTCGTGAGGGCACTCATCAGTAGTCCGGATCTGTTACGGGATTCGACGGAATCTTCTTCAAACACTCGACATAATTGGCCCAACACTTTTTATAGCACTCCTGGCCCTGTTTTGAACGGTCGCACCAGTCACGACAAAACGCCTCTTCATTGTCGCATACCTGCCTCCGCCGTTCCTTTTCCTCGTCGCTCATTTCCTGGCGCTGTAAACCGTCACCTTGTGAGGCGATCGTTTCACCTGACGCAATTGGTTCCTCATGGTGTGCTTGCGCGACACCCGAAAGCATGCCGAACGTGGCAAAAAGCAGAAAAGCGCAGACTCCCAAGAGCTTGCTTTGCATAATGTTCCTCCCTACGAACTGCGCGATCTGCTCGCGCTGCGCATAAGGCTACCACGGCAGCAGCAAACCCTACAAATATTCTGTATGCTCGCCGATTTTCTCGTGCTCGCCTGCGGTACGCATGCGCAGTATCGACTGAGCAACCTGCTTCGCCCAGTATCGCGAGCTGTGCCAGTTACTTCAGCCCGCGTACTCGCAAGCGTCCAGCACGAAGGATGTTACCTCGTCAAGTACTTTGGCAATAATTTTTGCCGCACAATGAGAAGGTGGGATGAGCGTCTTGCGTTCAGAACCATCGCAAATTCCAGTGTTGCAGTACGGATGTAACCAAGACTTCCGTCAAAATGTGCGTTCTCTCTGTGTTGACTAGACAAGCACTGACGCTTTCGCCTAGCATCGCGGATTTCTCAAGGAGGCTCCATGGCATTCCAGGACGATCTGGCGACGCATATCGATCGAATCCGCAACCGAATTCCCCACGTGCAAGGTGAGGAAGCCACAAAGCAGGCGCTCGTCGTCCCGCTGTAACAAGTGCTTGGTTACGACGTCTTCGACCCCCGCGAAGTGCGACCCGAATACGTTGCCGATTTTGCCGTGAAGAAAGCGGGCCAATTCGAGAAAATCGATTATGCGATCTGCATCAATGGAGCGCCAGTTATCTTCATCGAATGCAAAGCCATTGGTGCTGCGCTGGAAGATCATGGCGGCCAGGTCAGCCGCTACTTCAATGCAACCCCGTCCGTGCGCGTCGCAATGATCACCGATGGCGTGAAGGTCCGCGTGTTCACGGACCTCCAACAGCCAAACATCATGGATCAGAATCCCTGGCTGAGCATCGACTTGCTTTCGGTCAAGCCAGCCGAAATCGACGTTCTACGCCGCTTCCGAAAGGCCGATTTCTCACCAGGCGATATCTCCGCGCTCGCCGAAGAAATGGTCTACTACCATGCGATTCTTGCCTTTGTGTCGACGCAATTGCGCGAGCCAAGCGAGGCATTCGTTCGGTTTATCGCGGGCGAAATCCCTGCCGTCGGCCGAGTGACTGCCAAAGTCGTCGAGCGCTTGGCGCCCATTCTGCGCAAGGCACTGCAATCGGCCATTGTAGATCACGTCGCGCGTTCGTTCGACCGATCTGCTGAGCCAGACCCTGAGCCCGCCCCCGCGGCCAAGCCACAGGCCCTGCCCCCCGCGAAGCCGCAGGCGGAATCTTCGCAAGGAGCAGCGCAAACCCCTACGGATCAGCGCGCCGGCGTCGTGACCACGCCCGAGGAGCTCGAGGCGATGAAAATGATTTCCGTTTGGGTGCGCGAGGCCATTCCGAACGCGCCCATTGGTTATCGTGATTCGAAAACGTACTTCGCGATTCACCAGGACAATACTCGAAAATGGTTTATCCGGCTCGGGATCGAGAAAAAGCCCATGTGGGTTGCGCTGCGGCACGTAAAACCGGACGACGCGAAAAGGCTGGCTCCAGGTCTCGACGTCGTTGATGGCTCGCAATTTGGCGACAGTCGAATCATGTTGTCGACGCTCGCCGACCTGCCCAAGATGCGCACGGCCATTATCGCCGCTTACGAGCGCGAGGCAGCTCGGAAGGGTGAAGACCCCGCGGAAGCGACAGAGGCCTGACGTCCCAGCGCCACGCTCCGAATCTCAACGGCGGATCGCGATCACCTCCACCACGCGCTCGCCCGATCGCGATCACGCCACCCGTACTGTTCAATTGCCCTAATCCAGCCAAGTCAAGCGTTCGGCCGTTTGGCGCGTTAGCTGCAATGAGCCCGATCGAGCTTGGCTTGCAGCTTATTTCGACCAAGAACCTCGAACGGGAGATTCCATAATGAGCACATCGAACAACGCAAGCAAAGGCGGCGGAAACGGCGGTTCCAATAGCGGCGGCACCCAGCAAGGCGGCGGCAAACCCAGCACGACGGGCAATCCGTCCGGCGGAGGACGCGATAACAACCCGCCCAAGAAGTAAATAAAGAACGCGGCTGGTGGGTGTGACTCGGTCCTATGGTCGAGGCACCCACCATGCCCCGTTCCTATGCGCAATGGACGGCGTTCGCTAGGAGCCCGCGCTTCATCCCGAATTCGCCGTAGTGATTTCCGCAATCTTCAGCGCCAACGCAATCAGTGCCTCATCCCGATTGCCGCGTTGTGATGAGAGCGCAATGCCGAATTCGTAAAACGCGCCGTCAGTGCCAATTCGATCGGGATAACGAGTCACCAAATGCGTCCGAATGGTCTTCGGCACCGCATTGAGATCCAGACGCACGCAAACGCCCGGCGATATCCAGCTCCCGCGATACACGCCATCATACGGCGGCGCGCCCGGAATCAGCGGAACGGGAGGCGCAGGCCACTCGTACGCTTGCCAGCCAACATCCTCACGAGGACGCGCGGGGCGCATTTCGAGCGCCTCTGCGTACGGCACAAGCTCCTCGGGCAGTTTCTCAGGGTCAATGGACACCCGCAGAGCGTAGCCGAATGGACGGCGAAACGCGACTTCGTGGCCTGCATGCATGCAAGAAATTTCACTCGCTCGGCCACATGCCGTATCGTTTTTCCGGTGACCTGGGAAGTGGAGAGCCCATGACGAGAACCATCCAAGCAGCAGCGCTGATCTTAGGCCTCGCGTCAGCAAATTTGTTTGCGGGCCCGACAGCGCAGGCCCGTGAACGGCCACATACAACAGCGCTGCACGTCGACCAGCAAAACGTGCAGGGAATCAAGTCGAAGGCCATCAAGCATGCGGTCAAGGCAATGGCCAACCTCATCCGCAAGGGCAACGGCAGCAAATTTTATGAAGTTTGCGGAAGGCTTAGCGCAGACGCTGCCGCGCTCCAAGCGTTCAGGCGCCATTCAGGCAGAATCGCCGATCTCCTGGATGACATCGCAAGCATTCCTGATCTTGCGTTGAACATGGTTCGCGAACAAATGTTTTCCATGCTCACGTCCCCACGAGGCCCCATTAAGATGGGCGGCGGACCCGCCAAAGTCATTACCGAAATCATCGTAGGTGCGCTCGACATCGCCTTCTGACAAGGTAAAACCATGAACGACGAACGACAAACACTCGAAGAAAAAGTCGACGAACTGCGCAAAACACTCGATCGCCTCGAGGAAGAGTGGGAAACCTATTATGCTCGCGTCTCGCGGATGACCGTGTCGAAATTGACCGACCCGCGGCACCGCTTGGTCGATTGGGAGCTTTTGTATTTACCCTCCAAAGCACAACAAGCTCGGTTTCGAGCCACCATGCAGGCGCTTCAGAATCGCCTGACCGGCACGCGCACACCGGAGCACGAACAGATCACCATTGAAGGAATCTCGCAGGAAACATTATACGCACACACCCCACCGACGCTCGATGAGGTAATTCACGCATTGCAAGTCGTCACCGATCGGAGCGAACGCGGGATTATCGAAATCATGGATGCAGCAAAAGACGAATTCGACGTCGATTACGACGAACTCGCCAATTTCGTGCTCGACGCCATCAAATTGCAGAAATGACGAGCGCCCCATGGAACGCACCATCGACGAACTGAAGCAAGAAGTCGCTCGGCTCGAACAAGCGATTGAAGTATTCAAAGGCAGAATCGAGCAAGCGTTATGGCTTACGACCATGCTCGATCGCGCCAAAGCGCCGCACCCGCGATTCTCCGTGTGGGAATGGGAGCACAAGAACCTTCCGACGGAAGCCGCGCGCCGTCGTGTCGATCGGGTACTCGGGACGCTCTATCTTCGAATGACGGGCGAGTGGAAACGCGATCCCGAAAGCGATCGGGACATCCCCGGCGTGCCGTCGGACCTGCTGTACATCGAACGTCCACCGACGATTCACGAGATTTACCAACTCGTCAAATCCGCAGCGGGTTTTTCCACGAACGCGCAAGTGGTCGAGCTGTTCCACGTGATCCGAGGCATGTATCCGGCGCTGACCCATTTCGTGTTAACTGCCGCGGATTCATGATGGTTACACACACGCCGATAACACCTTTTCGCCTTGGTGTTGGTGATCTAGTTACCTTTTGTCGCTCTACAGAAACGTGGAGCGTGTTCTAGGAAACCGCAAAGCCGACGAAGGCGCTGGTTTATTGCTCGTAGCGTTCCGCGCTCGTTCGATTCGAATGGAAAAAGCCTTCGCAGCTTGCCAAGCTCGCGCGAACTCGATGGTGGAGGCGTTCGCGGGTTGGCGGGAGCACATCCCCGGGGGAATCGCGAGCTTATAGGTAGGTGCAGATACGAATACCAACGGCGTTTTGCCTTTGCGGCGGCGTGAGAAGGCGAATACCAACATCCACCCCAGCCCCGCGTCAGTCGACTGCCGCTCGAATGCCCTGCGAGCCTAACGTTTCGCCTCAGAACCTTCCGCCGACCTCCAGACCTGCACCTCCGCCGATCACCATCGGCTGTACCGTCCAGCCCGGCTGCATACTTTGCATGGGCTTCGAGGGCCCGCGGAGGTGATCGATCAAATAAAGCATCAGACCAGCAACCTGCGCTCCCGAGGCAACCAGCCATAACGGGCGGGACACACTGCAAAGCAAGTTCCCGGGTTGCCCACAGGTGTTTTCGTCCAGTCCCGCAACCCAAAGAATGGGACCGACAACTGGAACAAGTAGGACGAGCCGCTCGGGACGCGACCCATTCTCAGTAGCTGCTAGGCCCGATACTAGCAGGTGCATAGCCGACCCCCGACAACACAGCACCAGTAATGATCAACAGCGATGGGTCCGCCGCGCGAGCGTTGGTGATCGTCGGCGACTGAGCGTGATCGACGGGGCGACCCTCGTGTCCGCATCCCCCAAAAGACCACCCAAGAGCCACGGTCATGGTGAAGTGTTTCACCCGCGTTTTCATCATATCTGCACCTTATCGCGAATGTCCTCGTGTGAAAATGGTTTGACCTCGCTCCCTGCGTCGTGGTGCCAACAGCGCCGAAATCTTTGGCGTATTTTCGATCGGTCAGTCGGAGGCTCGTTCCATCGACGACCACGAACACGAATGGCTGGCCTTCGCAGCGGCCTGCCCTTGTTTTGGTCGTTCCAGCGGTCTTCGATGACGCGCGAAACTTGTCGGGCCATCGCCCGCGAAATCGTGTAGACTCGTTTCCCATGGCACGTACGTCCTTCTCCCGCCTTTTCATTGCCCTCACGGTTCTTGCTGCGCTCGTGTTGACCTTCACCGCTGGAAGTCAAGCGGCCCATCGATCTGGGAATCGTTCTCGTGTCGAGGTTTCCTCGTCGGATACCACCGTGATGATTTATGGCGCAACGTGGTGTACGGCGTGTCAGAGACTCGAAGGGAAGCTCGATGCGCGAAAAATTCCATATTCCGTCATCGATATCGACAAGAATCGCGATGCATATGATAAAGCGCGCAATGCATCCGGGCTTGGTTCAGGCATTCCTTTGACGCATATTACGCAACATCGATCGACTTGGGTCCAAGGCGATGATGCCGATGCGGTCGAACGAGCCTACAACGGTGAGTAAACGGTGAGTAAACGGTGAGTAGGGGCAGATCAATCGGCGCACGACGACGTGCAGGTTTCGGTGGCGTTGTCTGCGTCGATTGCTGCGCCGGTGGGCTCGACGATGGCGCGGGCGCGTTCCCGGTCGCCGCGTCGTGTGGGAGCCAGAATCCGTCCGGGCATGCAAGCGCATCGATACGCCGGTAAGAGGGTGAAAAGTTGGCGAGTCGATCGTCGGCTCTTTCCTCGACAGTCGCCGAGCGCTTGCGCTACGTTGCGCCCATGTCTCCTACGGACCAAGAGAAGCGACGTCTAGCGGGCGAAGCGGTGTGGCCAGTTGATGTTGCCGCTGAGTACTTTGGCATCGACCCGATTGCTCTCGTCGACTTCATTGCGCAGCCAGGTGCGTTAAACGTCAACCGTTTCGACCTGGAGCGAAAGCTTGCGCGTGAAGGTCTGACGAGCCTCGACTGGCTCGCCCTATCGTTCGGTGTGCCAAACGACGCGCTTGAGCAGGCCATGCGTAAACCGCCTCAAGACTTGCGGCTTGCTCCATTTCCGCTTGATGCTTACGGGGAAAAGGGGCGTTTTTTCTTTTCGCGACGCCAGGCAGAAGCGTGGGTCAAAGATCTTCTTCCAAAACATAAGGTCTGGAGTTCCCTCAACACCCGGGCTCGAGATTTGGCGGCCATACTGAATAGTTCCGTGCGAGTCTGCGCCGTATCTCAGCGCTTTGGAGAGAGTCCGCCAGACGTCGCGACATGTCGTTGTATCGTTACTTGGGATGACGTATCCCGAGTACATCAAGAGTATTTGGAGAATGGGAAGCACTTATCGCTCGAACCAGATCACGTCGGATGGCACGCGATCTTCGATAAGAAAGTTTCTGTCGACGAACTGTGGCGGAGCGATCTGACGAACTTCCAGAGCTACATCCAGCAACACGGGAAGACATGGAAAGCCGCATGATTCGTGGGGCGACGGCCACGGAGTGCTGGGAAATTTTCACGGAACAGATCTGGGGCTATTGGGGGCGTCTTTCAGAGGCAGGTCAAAACCGTGGGGTGATTGCCGTCAGGCCTACTCTGCGCTTCGATTCGGCCAAACGTGAAGGGGAGGTAAGCCTCGGTGACATGATGAGAGACCGTGTCCCGATGGCCACTTCTACCCAGGTAAATGAGTTGTTCGAGCGCGCTTTGCGTGACGGCGTGTTGATCGGCCAGCCGCCAAAGGTGCTTGTGCTCGGCATCCAAAAACTCGCAATGGAACAAGATTCAGCTTCCGGCAGCTTCGTGTTGCGGACGAGCTGGTACAAATACTGTCTTGTCGTCCGCTCGGCAGAGATTGCGGGCCTTGATGCTCCGCCCTCGTTTGCGATGCGTCTTGAAAGCGACGGCCGCATGGGCTGGAACAGTTGGCTGCTGAATCATCCGATTCACCACGTTCAGCTCGGGCTTTGTAACGACCTGAGAATCCTGGCTTCACGCGGCAGATCGCTCGTTTCCTTCGTTGACGCCGCGCTCAGGCTGTTCGCCGAGGATGCTTGGGCTGAGATGTATCCGGGGCTCTATCTCGAACTCAAGGAACCATCGGGCCATTTCGCTCCCTTTACCCAGTGCCAGGAGGGGGCCGATTTCGAATTGCGAGCACGCGATGCTTCCAAGGCACGTGATATTGTCCGGCGAGCCCGAGCCGAGGGGCTCGAGTGGCACAAAGAACTCGACCAGTGGCGCGAGGACATTGATGCGTGGTCGGAGTGCGCACCCGAGATGTTCGATGTCCTAGCGAGCGAAGTGGCTGATTGAGCCGGCAATCATCACCCGCCTCTCAATTGTATTTCGCAAGCAGCTCCTCGCGACGCCGCGCGTAGGCCCGCGCTTCTATGGTTCGGCCCATTTCGTCGAGCAGGCACGCCATGTTGTATAGAATCGGATCCAGCTCGCGCGCATCCTTCCCGAGCCCCGCCTCCGCAATGCTCAGCGCTCGTCGCAGAAGTTTCTCGGCTTTGGCGTACTTTTTCAATCCGTAATGACCCGTCGACAACCCCGCAGTGACTGCCGCGAGCAATCCTTGATCCACGATCGCTTCATTCTGCAATTTTTGCAGAATCGGCTCGACGAAGGTGATGATGTCTTTGAATTTCCTCTGAGCATTCAACGCCATTAAGGTGTTGTTGAATGCATTGAACAGAACATCGAGTCGCGTTTGGTGATAAGGCAACAGAATCTTCACCGCACGACGCAAATGCGGCTCGGCCAAATCTGGTTTTTCAAAACCTAACTGCACGAGCCCCAGCATGATTAACGTTTGAGCCACCTCGGGCGTGTCAGCATCATTGCCGCCCGTCATGATCATGGCCTTTTCGAGCGTCTCCACCGCGGTAACATGGTCGTCTTCCAGAGCCGCAATCGTGGCTCGTGTCGAAAGCGACGATGCCGTCAATCGTTGGTCCGCATTCGCCGCTTCGAGCCCCGCAATCGATGCATCCACCAGCTCCCGAGCTTGCTTGGGACCTCCTTGCAGCATTCGCGATATGGCCAAGTGATTGCGACAATATGCCACGAGCGGGTTGGTGTCCTCGAGCAGCCGCAGACGAATATCGAGCGCCCGCTGATAAAGCTTTTCCGCACGATCATGACGCTTTGCGAATTCTTCCGCCATTCCCAAGCCTACGCAAATGCTCGCCACTTCCAGCTCGTCTGCGTCGCCAGCCATTTCGATCAGTTCCAAACTGCGACGCAACGTTTCGCATGCCGACTTCTGTTTCAATTGCGTTTCGACGTATCCAATCGCTCTCAGCGTATCGGCAGCCACGAGCCGTTCGTCTTCTGCCGGCGTTGCAGGTACCGCAGACTTGGCCCGCTCCGATAGCGCTCGAGTTTCCGCGTGGCGCTCGAGTGACCACGATACGGACGCGAGCCACGCACGCGCCTGCGCTGTGCGCAAATGATTGCCACCGAACAGCTCGGTGCGATCCCCAAGCGCATCGGCAAATGCATCCCATGCGTCTTGGTATCGAAGCTGTTCGAGCAAACACTGACCCAGGCGAAACGCCACATCCGCGGCAAGTTCCGGATTTTGTTTACAAACAGCGTCATCACGCACCTGCCGGGCAAACCGTTCCCCGTCGGCAAAACGCGCATGCAAGAATAGGTGTTTCAGTTGTTTTCGGGCTTCTTCAGGCGTCATGTTCGTTGCTCGGGTGCGAGGCTAGCAAGGCTGATCCATTGTGCCGAGAAAAACGAGCAGCGATTGCGCACCTACGGATTGTCCCGTGCAAACTCATTGACACAGCACGCGGGCACGCCGCTCGCGCGTTACCCGACGTCGAAAGTTCTTGACAAGTCGACCAAGGTGAACGCTGGCCAAGACGCGTTGTATACTTAGTTTGTCTCGGCCAACTTCAGCGCGGAGTGCGTAGCACAGCCGACTTAGCACCCGTGGCCAGCCCGTGGTTTGTCCAGGTGAAGTGATCGATTAGCACCACGGGATCCTCGGCGTTCAGCGGGTCCACCTTGCCCAGAACCCACCCGTCGATCGTTTGACCATCACGTCGCACACGCAGTCGCACGAAGTGCTTGTAACCCGGATGCGCAAGCACGCTGAAAGCTTGATGTTGTTCGATCCCGAAGATCGACAGCCACATCAAGTACTGGCCAAAAACGAACGTACCGGCAAACGACCCGACGATGAGCGCCAGCCAGTGATCGATCTCGACGAGACGGTTTGCAAACGCTCCCATCCACGTGAACAAAAATTCGAGTCCGAGTTGCGTGAGGAACGGCAGAAAACCGATGGCCAGTCCCGCAAGTGCGGCGAGCGGATAGATCCCGACCGCTCGGTTGCGAAAGCCCGCGAGCAGACGACAGGCAAACCCCACGAGAAGCGCAGTTCCGAAGGCGATCGCAAGGTGCGACAACCCCAGCCATCGTTCGAGCGCAAGACCAATTCCGAAGATCGCTCCAAGTGATAGGTGCACCAAGTATCCAGCTCGTCCTTGAGCCATCTGCCAAGGGATTTGCAAGGCGAGCGCAAGTGTCGCTTTGGGTCCTGGAAACTCCGCAGCCGGCGGCTTCATGTTGCGTCGTGCCATCCGCGCAGGATGCAAAAATGCTCCACCTCCGCCCGCTGTTACATGCTCGCTGTTTCCAATTTGTTCACGCGAGTAATGATGCGTATCGCCCGTCAGTACGAGCAAGTTGTCGTCATCGAGACGCAAGTGCAGGGCGTCCAGGATGTGTTGTCCCGCGGGGTTTGGCTCGAGAAACGCACGCACGGGATCTGCGAGACACAAGACGAGCCCGCGGCCTTCTTGGCGTTGCTCGGCGAAGAACGCGCGCTGTTCGAAGTCGACCTCGCGTAGTTGTCGATCCGCGCCCCACAGATCGATGCCTGGTGCCAGGCGCAGTGCGAAGTAACTCGCGTCTTGGATCGTGACGTAACCTTCGAGCGGCAAGATGGATCGTTTGGCCACATAACGACCGACGCGGAACGCTTCGACCCACTGCACGAAGTGTTGGATTTCGGCAAACCGCACGACTTCGTTTTCCCCTTGGGAACGCGCAGCATCGACGGTTCCGCGACGTTCACGAAACATGCGTCGATAGCCATCGAGCCCGCCGTACCAATCGTGGTTGCCAGGAACTCCGATCAAGATGCGCCGCTTGTTGTCGTTGGCTTCGGCGAGCGCTCGGGAAAACGGAACGATCACGCGATTGTGGATCTCCAGCTCCGTCGCTACCGGATACGCCGTATCACCGCCGAACAAGAGCACATCGCCGCGTGGGAGGAAGAGTTTGTCCTGACCACCGCTTGGATCATCGACCTCGTAGGTGGAGAACATGATCCTCGCGACGGCTTCGCTGACCGAGCAGTCGTCACCGGTGTCGGCGATGAAGTCGATCCACAGATCGCGACCGAGCGATTCGGTGAGTGATCCAGCGCTGGTTCTTCCGCCGAGTACGCCGACGGCTTTTTTTGTCATCGCGTCGGGGGTGCTTGGGCGCATCCAAGCGCGGCTATCGATGTCTTCGGTGGCGATGACGCTGGCGGCGAGATGCCAGAGGTGACCCCAGAACGAGCGGACGCTGAACCACGCGACGGCTTGGGGATACTTGTTTCCGCGTGTAAAAAGTAGTTTTGGCTCGTCCGCCGGCGCAGGTGCGGGCTGGACGGGATCTTTGGGTACGCGCGTTTGTGTGGGCGTGCGGCCAATCAGGTCGGAAAGCGGCATCGGTGTTTTGGTCTTGCCGTTTGGTCTTGTTGTTTTGGTCTTGTTATTTTGGTCTTGCCAAAACGGGCTCGGGTTCGTGCAAACTGGGTGCTGAAGGATCGTGTTTGATAGCGCCGGACGAAAGCTACGACGCGAACGTACGATATCAAAAGATCGCGGAAAAACTCGGTCCGGACCGATGATGGATTTGTAAGGAGAGCAGGATGAGACAGGTAGTGCTGTTCGCGGGCGTTGTCGCGCTGTTGGGCGTGTTCGGATGTGACGACAAGAAGGCGGATGTGCCGGCTGCGACGCCGGAAGCAAAGCCCTCGGTAGCGGCAACCGTTGCGCCTGCGGTCACGACGGCTGCGCCGAGTGCTGAGCCTCCGAAGGCTGAGCCTACGGCCGCTCCGTCAGCGAGTGCGGCAGCAGACGTGCCGGCGGCAGCTACGGCGAGCGCAGCACCGAGCGCGGGTCCGGCGCCTACAGGGACGGCTGGAGCGGCTGCTGCAGGGCCGAAGACGTTCGAGTGCGGAGCCAAAGGGCAGAAGCTTTGCCCGATGCAAGGCTGGATGAAGGGCGTGATTGGCCAGTCGACGTCGCGAGGAGATACGGAGAAAATGGCCAAGGATCTCGCGTACATTGCGGCCAAGCCGCCGCCGGGAATGGGGCAATGGGCGGCCATTGCACAGGACGGCGCGGCGAAGGCCAAAGCGGGCGATGTCGATGGCGCCAAGGTTTCGTGTAAAAAGTGCCACGATCTTTACAAAGACAAATACAAGACCAGCATGCGCGACATGCCTTGGTGAGGTTTTTCTGGGCCACCGTTTGTTCAACAAGCGATCCCTGCTGAAAAATACACGCGAGCACATTGACAACGCACTCGATTTGTGGACGAAACTGACCGTCCCCGTGCCTTCGTCCAACACCCCCATCGCACCTCGCCGTTCACCGTCAGCCTCGGCCGATGGTCGAACAACGTCCGCCCCGACGACCAAAAAACCTCGTGGTAGGCCGAAGGGCCCGTTCACTCAGCACCGGCGCCTCGATAACTTGCGCGCACTGCTACAAAAGCACCCCAAGGGCCTGACGATCTACGAGCTGGCGACCGAGCTAGGGGTCACGCCGCGATCGATGCGGCGCTATCTGGCCGAAGTTCGTCGCGATCTGGACCTCGTGTCCACCTCGGCCAAACCAGGCGGAGTTCGTCTGTGGCGTTTGGCCCCAGGTGAAGCCCCTCGTCGCGTTGAAGTGCGTCGCACGCAAGCCTACGCGCTTTTGGCTGCACGCCGGCTGTTCGAGCCGATGCGTGGATCGACGCTGTACGAGGAAATCGATCTGGCCGCGCAGCAGCTCCTCGGGGTCGCTCGCCGTCCGGGTCGCGGTCCGAATGCAGGTGTGGCCGACGCGCGTCTCGAAGAACGTTTCCTTTACCTACCGTTTGCCCCCAAAGATTATGCCGCGCACACCGAGGCTCTCGACGATATCTTCCAGGCCGTTGCGGATTTGCGTCCGCTGAATTGTCGTTATCGTCGTGCTCGGGATGGTCGCGAAGAAAAGGTCACGATCGAACCGTACGCAATGGTGCTCTACAAGGACGCCATTTATTGCGTCGGATTGCATCGAGGCCGTGGAGAAATACGCACGTTTCTTTTGGATCGCATGCGTGATACCGAATGCGCCACGACTGAACGATTCGATCTGCCCGCCGACTTCCGCGTCGAAGACTATTTCCAAGGCACGTTTGGAATTTGGTCGGGTGGTGCGGCAAAACGAGTCGTCATCGATTTCAGCGCGAAAGTTGCCGAATACGTCAGCACTCGCAAAGTTCACCCTTCGCAGATGATTGAAGACTTGCAAGGTGGCGGCGTGCGCCTGACGCTCGATATCGCCGACATGACGGAATTGACGTCGTGGATTCTGGGGTTTGGCGAGACCGCACGAGTGGTCGAGCCCGAAGATCTGGCGTCACGTGTGCAGAAAGAATTGCAAAATGCGCTGGCGAATTATCAGAATCCGTCAGCGCCGCCGAAGCTGAAGAAGAAATAGTCCGTCTCCCTCTCCGCAACGCAGAGCTGACTCTCGGCGTTCGCGGTAGCCCCCTCTCCATTTGGAGAGGGGGTTGGGGGTGAGGGAGCCCGAAGATCTGGCGTCACGTGTGCAGAAAGAATTGCAAAATGCGCTGGCGAATTATCAGAATCCGTCAGCGCCGCCGAAGCTGAAGAAGAAATAGTCCGTCTCCCTCTCCGCAACGCACTCCGCAACGCAAAGAGGGAGAACTGACCTCAACCAGCCGCTTTGAGCGCCTCGTCAATCATGACTTGATGTTCCGCTGCAATCGCCCAGCGCGCGCGGCCTTCCGGCGGAAGTTGATCGATCGGATCGAAATACATGTACCGATGACCGCGCTTGACGCTCGGGCTTTCGTACACGGAAATCCCCGTCGTCCGATCGTAATGCTCGTACGAATGCGCATCGCGTTTGCCGCCGCCTCCAGGTGCATCCACGACAAACGTCGGCGTATTGAATCCCGCCGTCGATCCTCGCACGTGCTTTTCGATCGCAATGCTCGTCGCCACCGTCGTACGTAGCTCCTCCACGCCTTGGACCATATCGTGCACATACACGTAATACGGGTGCACGTTCAGGTGCCCAAGCCGTTTCACCAGCAGCTTCATCGTCTCGACATTGTCGTTCACCCCGCGAATCAACACGCTTTGATTGCGCACCGTGATGCCCCGCTCGAATAGCTTCAGCATTGCATCACGCGTGATTCCCGTGATCTCGTTGGGATTGTTGAAATGCGTATGTACAGCGACCTCTTTATGAAGTTTCCGCCCGAGGCTCACGATGTGGGTGACCGCATCAATCCATTCGTCGTCGGTCAGGATCTTTTGCGGCATGACCGCCGGACCCTTCGTCGCCAAACGAATGCGCCGAATGTTTGGCATGTTGAGCAAAGTCTCGCCAATGCTCCGAATCTGTTCGGGACGCAGGTTGTACGCATCTCCACCCGATATGACGATGTCCTCTAGCTCAGGACGCGACGCGATGTATTGGTACGCCGCCCGCCAACGCTGCTCGTCGACCTTGAAGTGAGTTTTCTCCACTTCTTCCGTATCGATTCCGACAGCATAACTGCGCGTGCAGAAGCGGCAGTAAACGGGACACGTATCGAGCGGCAAAAAAAGCGCCTTGTCGGTGTAGCGGTGCGTCAGACCAGGCGTCGGAGCATCGGCTCGCTCGTGCAGCGAATCCAACCCGAGCTTCGGATGGTCGGGCAAAAAGCATGAGGCGACCGGAATGAACTGGATGCGCAACGGATCGCGGTAGGGATCGTTCCAGTCGATGAGCGACAACAGGTAGGGCGACACACGCACGCTCATCGGCGCACGGGCAAAGCCCTCGGTCGCGTCTTTGATGAACTCTTCACTGACGAGCCCGCGCAGCGTCTCGAGAAGTTTGTCGGGCCGAGTAATCGACTTCTTGGACTGCCAACGGTGATCGTAGAATTGCTCCTCGGTCACGTCGGCATAGGCGGGAATCCGCCGCCATTCAGGCACGTCTGGAAAGTTCTTGTACTCGAGCGACGCCGGGTCGATGGCGGGCTTGAGCGGTAGGATTGCAGGGGTAGAACGCTTGTGGAGCTCCACGAGGCTATGGTCGGTCATCGCTGCGCGCCGGCGCGGCTCCTTTCATACACAATACACAATGCCCAGCATGATCGGCCAGGCGAGCTGCCTATAGAACAATTCGAGTTTTATGCAACCCGAGTCGTGCAAAGATAACACGACGAGTGCCCATTCTTGCACACGGCGCGACCTGTCAAAATGGCTCGGTGCGTTGCGATTGACGCGTCGTTTCGTTCAGGGCGTCGAGCGAGCGGTCGCAACCTCCTGGTTTTGAGCACGCGCCGTCTTGAAGGTGCGGTAATGCGAAACCACACAACCTACGTAACCCTGAGTCTCCTGGTAAGGCGGAATTCCTTGATAACGCAAAACCGCTGATTCTCCAGCATTGTAACCCGCCACCGTCAATTCCAAGTCCCCATTGAAGGTGTTCGCCAAAATGCGCAAATATCGAGCGCCCCCAAGAATGTTCTCGCGTGGATCGAAAGCGTCCCGGACCTGCATCCGCAGCGCCGTGGCGGGCATGATCTGCATCAAACCCTGAGCGCCCACAGGCGATACGACCCGCGGATCGAAATCACTCTCGCACTTGATGACCGCGCGAATCAGCTCCTCAGGAAGACGATAAAGCCGCGCCCCTTCGCGAATCCACGCGTCATACCGATTATGCCGCTCAGGTGAACGATCACTCGGCATCACCGGCAAAATATCGCGAGCCTTTTTCTTACGGTCGCTGCCAGATGAAATCCTGTCGACTTTGGTGCCCGATTTTCCGCCCTTAGTGGGTCCGCTGGTAATGTGCACATTTCCCTGCGCGTCGGTATACGTGTAGATGTCCGCAGCAGCGGTGTCCGGCACGAGCGCAAGGGCGCCAAGGATTCCAGTGCCAAGGACGAAACGAGCGGTCTGTGGAAAATGAGCGGGCATTCGAGCCGAGCGTAGCATGAGTTCTCTGCCCATGCGAACCAGCTCGAGCTTGAATCTGTTCCCGGAAATTTTAGAGCGTGTTGAACAGGCTGCTGCGCGGACCGGTGCTTCGGTCGGCCTCACTCAGCGTACTGAAGTACGCTTCGTATCGGCCTTCCTAGCCCCGATTCGCTCGCAACGCCTGTTAAAACACGCTCTTACTTTCCCCAAAACGAGGTCGGGATCCCATTGCGATGCGACAGCGAAAGCAAGTCCATCGACAACGCGACGGTGATGTGCACCAAAAATCCCGAATAAATGCTCTTCGTGCGCATCGCCAGCGATCCCAGTGCAATGCCAGCGACAATGGCTCCCGCCGCTTCAAGGTACGGTTTGCCATAATGAATCATGCAATAAGGGACGCACATGGCGAAGATGGCGCCCGAGCCCAAGGTCGTACGAAGCCCCGAAAGCCAAAAACCTCGAAAAAACACTTCGAGACCAAAGAACTGCGCTGCATACATTGCTTCCCAGAGCAGGAAATCCACCCACGAGCGGGAGCATTGTTTGTAGAATGGGTAATAGTTACCGAATTCCGGCGTGAGCGATACGATGTACACCGCCGGAAGCACGACGGCGAGGCACAATGCGTAAATCCACGCGTGCTTGGAAAAACCCTTGCCGCGTAGACCCATGTCCAAAAGACTGTCCTTGCGGAACCAGATCTTCCAAATGACCATGGGCATGGCAACATACCCGAATACTCGGGTAAACGACCACCAACCATAACTGTAAAGCTCGTTGTAACGCTTCATGTCGACCCAATGCGAAAACATCGAGCCGGATCGTTCAACCTCGCGCAAGAAGGGTCGCAAGTGATTTTCGTAAAAGTCTCGCCCTCCGTAATACTCTTGAAGAGTAAGTACCAGCGCCGTGACGACGAAAAGCACCGCCGGGCGCGCATCGTAGCGGCCTGAAACCAGGGTTTTACGCTGGTGCTCGTGCGCGATCACATCCAGCTCGCGCCACGTGCTGCCGAAAAACAGCCAAAGCACCGGCGCGAGCGCAAGGCACGCAACGAGCGGAAAGAGCGCTTTCGTGCCCGTTTCCAGTAACGACGGGCCAGCCGTGGAAGGTCCCGCCGAGAAGGCAAAAATCGCTGCGTATGCGAAGTTCATCAAAGCTCAACCCGCCGCTGAGCGGCAAATCGTAATGGCATGGTCCATTCGTGCCAAAACGCGATCCTTGCCAATCAGCGCCAGTACATCGAAAAGCCCCGGGCTCGCCGCTCGTCCCGTCACCGCCACGCGTACGGGCTGGGCAACGTCTTTGATTTCCAGGCCCTGCGCCTGGATGAATTCGTGAAACCGCGTATCGAGGTTCTTGGCGGAAAAGTCTTCAATCGACGCAAATAGTTCTCGCGCCTTTTCCAAAATCGACGCCTTGTCCGCGACCAACACCTTCTTGACCGCTTTTTCGTCGTAATTGGGCGGATCGCGGAAGAAATAATCGAGCGCTTCGACCGCGTCTGCAAACGACGTCGCCCGCTCACGCACGAGCGGCAACATCGTCACCAGTTTGCTCCGTTCTATGCCGCTGAAACCTCGTTTGTCCAGGAACTTGGTCAGTTCGTCCAGGTACGTTTCGTCGGGCATCAAGGCCGGGTTTTTCATGTGCTCGAAGGTGATCGCCGACAACTTTTTCATGTCGAACTTGCCATCGGACTTGCTGCAGTTTTCCCAGCCAAACTTGCTGATCAGATCCGGCATGGCGAAGATCTCTTGATCGCCGAACGACCAACCGAATCGCACCAAGTAGTTGAGCAAGCCCACGCCAGGAATGCCCTTCTCTCGGTATTCACCGACGCTCACGGCGCCGTGACGTTTCGACAACTTCTGACCATCGGGCGCAAGCATCATGGGTAGGTGCGCGAATTGCGGAAGCTCTGCACCAAACGCTTCGTAGAGCAGAATTTGTGGCGGCGTGTTGATCATGTGATCGCGTCCGCGCGCGACGAGCGTGATTCCCATCGTGATGTCGTCGACGACCGCGCCCAAGTTGTAGAGCGGCACGCCATCGGAGCGCATCAGCACCGCGTCCTGCAACGTCGACTTCGGCGTCACGACCTCGCCGAACACGAGATCGCGATACACGACGTTGCCCGATACGGGCGCGCGAAACCGTACGACACTCGGACGATCCGGCGCCACGCCTGGCCGATCGCGACACGTGCCCGGGTAGCGGAACTGCGCTTTCGGATCGCGTTGCTTGAGCGCTTCGCGTTGCGCATCGAGTTCTTCTTTGGTGCAATAACAACGATACGCGGCGCCTTTGGCGATGAGTTTGTCCACGAATTCGCGGTAAACCTCGAGCCGTTCCATTTGTCGATACGGCCCGCACGCTCCGCCCACGTCTGGCCCTTCGTCCCAGGTCAAACCGAGCCAGCGCATCTCGCGCAGAATGATTTCCTCGTTCTCCGGCGTGCTCCGCTCGCGATCCGTGTCTTCGATCCGCAAGACGAACGTTCCGCCCGTTTTGCGTGCCCACAACCAGTTGAAAAGTGCGGTACGAACTCCGCCGATGTGCAGATACCCGGTGGGAGAAGGAGCGAAACGGACGCGAGGCTTTCCGGACGACATGGCCCGCGCCTCTAGCACAACAACAAGGCAGATGCGACGGTGGGATGCCACAGACGGAAGGAGTTGCAGAGTGCCACGCTAACTCACTGATTGAAGCGTGAATTTTGTCCACACGATGCTTGCGGCCGGCTCCCGGTTTCTGCTACATAGGCGGACCTCATTACCGCGCGAGTCATCTCGCGCACCACATGGAGATCGCACATGGCTAGCAAGGCACCGCTCGCAATCGTCAAGGATCGTTTCGGCGACAAGGAAAAGCTCGTGGAGGCTGTCAAAGCGCTCACGGCGGATGAGACGTGGCTTCCGCGCATGAGTTCGGATCAGGGCGGCAATCGCGGTTTGGAGAACGTGTCGAACTCGAAGCTGTTGAGGCTTCACGACACGCTTTCGGCCGTGAAGGAGAAGTTTGGTACGCGTGCGAAGATGGTCGAGACGATCTTGACGCTCGAGAATCGCACGAAGGACACGGGCCTGAAGGCTCGAATCGAAGCGTATCCTGTTCCGCGACTTTACGATTTGTACAAGGCCGCGGAGAAGCGGGCGAAGGCAGCAAAGGCTGCAAAGGCCGCGAAGTAGTTCGGGACCGCTTGTCGAGCACCGCAGCCGGATGAAGCACTTCAAACGGTTCTTTCGACAAGCGGGTATCATCGCCGGTAAAGATCTCGCGATCGAGTTATCCACGGGCGAGATTGTCACGACGAGCGGTTTTTTTGCCGTGCTCGTTGCAGTCATCGCATCCCTTTCATTTTATTCGGGCCCCGAGGCCACCCAAGAAGTCGCTCCTGGCGTCATTTGGGTTGCTGTCGCATTCGCGTCGGTCTTGGCGATTGGTCGCACGTGGCAACGCGAGCGTGAGGACAACGCGCTTGGGGGGTTGCTCGTGCTGCCGCTTTCGCGCGGGGCGTTGTTTGCGGGGAAGGCGCTTTCCATCGCGATTTTCGTATGGATTGTCGAGGCGATCGTCGTACCGGTCACGGCGCTTTTGTTTGCCGTGGATCTTTGGGAAACGGGTCCGGGGCTGGTGTTGCTTTCGCTTGCGGCGACGCCGGGCATTGCTGCGGTGGGGACGCTTTTCGGGGCGATGACGGTGCGGACGAGGGCGCGTGATTTGGTGCTTGCGAGCGTATTCTTTCCGCTGCTTGCGCCGACGCTTTTGGCGGCTGTTGCGGGCACACGCGAGCTATTCGGCGGGGCGCCTGTGGGCGAGATGTTCGACTACGTGGCGATCATGGGCGTGTTTGGGGTGGTGTTTACCGCGGCTGGGATTGGCCTGTTCGATACGCTGATTGAGGGTTAGTTTGTCTTGGCGTGGGGTGGGGAAACGGTTGAGGTATCGTTTCGGCTCTGCTACGTTTGCCGAACGGAGCACGCCATGCCGCCTGATCTGCAACGCATCACGGACGAAGTTCTTTCTATGCCGGCTGCGTCGCGAGCACAGCTCGCCCGCCGTCTTCTTGAAAGCTTGAATTCGTCGGAAAGCGATGAAATTGAGCAAAGTTGGGCACGCGAGGCGGATGAGCGATTGCGGCAGATCGACGAGGGGGAAGTCGACATGCTCGATGGCGAGGATGTTTTGCGAGAGATGCGTGCGCTTTGCCGGTGAAACGGCTCATCTTTCATCCAGCTGCACGCAAGGAATTGCGCGACGCGATTATCTTTTACAATGACCGTCGCGATGGTTTAGGGGGCGAGTTTCTCGACGAGGTTCAGGCCACGATTGGCCGAATTCGTGAAATTCCAGCAGCGTGGCCCAAGCTCTCTGACGCTGTGCGACGTTGTCAGATGCGGCGTTTCCCGTATGGAATTCTTTATCGTGAATCGAAGAGCTTGATTGAAATCGTTGCGGTCATGCACCAGCATCGTCACCCCGATTGCTGGAAAACACGCTTATGATGGACCTCCGTTCGGCATTTGCTGTACCCTGGCCTTTCCCTGCTCTGGAGGATGGCCATGCATATGCGAACAGTTGGTCTTTTACTTGCGTCTTTTCTCCTTCCCGCTTGCGGTGACGCCAATACGAACGACGGCACGAGCCCGCCGTCTGCGGATTACACCGGATGCAATACCGTTGTCGAGCCTTCCGCCAATGATGGCGAAAAAGTACAAGAAGCGCTCATCAATGCTGCCGCGGGCAGCACGGTTTGTCTGGGCCGAGGTACGTTCAAATTCGAGACCGAGCTGTCGATCGCGCAATCAAATCTCACGGTGCGTGGCCAAGGCAAGGATGTCACGATTCTTGATTTCAGCAAACAAACCGTGGGAGCAAACGGCATACAAATCAATAGCGATGGCGTCACGGTCGAAGGGTTCGCCGTGAAAAACATGCCGGGCGATGGTATTCGTGCGACTGGAGTCAAAGATATCACGTTCCGCAAAGTCGCGGTCATTTGGGACGCCAATGAATCGCTCGAGAATGGCGCGTACGGGCTTTATCCCGTGAGCAGTGAAGGCGTGGTCATCGAGGGGTGCGTGGTCAAAGGCGCTCGCGATGCGGGCGTTTACGTAGGCCAATCGAAACGCGTGCTGCTGGTCGATAACGAAGCTTATGGAAACGTTGCCGGCTACGAGCTGGAAAACACAATCGAAGCCGAAGCGTACGGGAACTGGGCCCACGACAACACGGCCGGGTTTCTTATCTTCAACCTGCCCGACCTTCCCGTACAAAATGGCGGAGTGGGACGATCGCTCGTCCACGATAACATATTCGAGCGCAATGATTTGCCCAACTTCGCCTCGCCGGGAAGCATCATTGCCACGGTTCCGTTCGGTGTCGGTTTGGTGCTGCTGGCGTCCGATAAAAACGAAATTACGAACAACGAAATTCGTGAAAACGGAACGACGGGCATTCTCATCCTGAGCTACACGGAGACCTTCGTCGGGACCTCGAACGACCCCAATTTCGATGCGTACCCTGAAGGAAATTACATTCACGGAAACAAGTTCACGAACAATGGCTTGGCTGCGGCGCCGACCATTGCCGCTCTCGTCATCGCCGATCCACTTCCGGATGTGCTCACCGACGGGTGCACGGATCCGATCAAGATGAATATGATGAACGAATTGACCAATTGCCTCAGCAGCAATGGGACGATTACCTACGCGAACTTGGGCGTGTGCGACGGATTCAAAGAAACGACGGATATGGCGCCCGTCACGTGTGAACAGCCCGCAGTCGTTCCCGAAAAACCATAGTCAATATCGTCCGAAAAACAGCACGTCGAACAGACGTGACAATTGCTGCGCCGCCTGCTTGCCGTCGACCGGAGGACCATGCGGTGCAGCGATCCACGCTGCGGAAACTTGCCTGCCGCCATTCTCCGTGGGCTCGAGCGTCACTTCGTACACGGCGCTGCCGGTCCAGCTCCGGAAGAAATACACGCACTCATTTTCGGTAAAGACAAACCATTTCTCTTCCATGACACGCGGCACGATGCCTCACTCGATTCGCGCCACTTCTTGCGCGGTGAACGAGCGATCCAATGGTATGCGTGCTCGCTGCTCAGAAAATGGCTGCGTTTTCCAATCAGCGCGGCTGGCTCGGACAGCAGGGCTCATGGAGTTGATGGTACATTGTCAACGCTGGCAAGAATAGAATTTTGCGGGTTGTGTGCAACGATGTCGACTCATGGCCCCACCGCGTTCCTTGCGTAATGAGCCACCTTTTGCCATTGCCATCTTGGATGTGGCCATGCCCGTAATGACCGGATTGGATCTGGCAACGGCCATTCGAGCCGACATTGCACTGCGCGATTTACCGCTCATCATGCTGACGTCCACCAGCGATACCCAAACGCGACGTGACGCCGTGCAACTCGGCGTAATGAGCTTTCTGTACAAGCCGGTGAAACAGACGCAGTTGCTCGACTCCATCATGATGGCCGTGGCCCCGCAGAATACCGTTTCCCGACGTCAGGCAGCGAGCGGAAAAATCGACTCGTCGCTCGGCGCGCGGCTTCCTTTGCGCATTCTGCTCGCCGAAGACAATGCCATCAATCAAAAGGTGGCGCTGCTCATTCTCCAAAAAATGGGCTATCGAGCCGACGTTGCTGCGAACGGTATGGAAGTTCTAGAGGCGACGGCGCGCACTTCGTACGACGTCATTTTCATGGACGTCCAAATGCCAGAAATCGATGGACTCGAAGCAACACGGCGATTGCGATCGGCTCAGGCCCCGGCGACTCGCCCGTGGATCATTGCCATGACGGCGAATGCCATGGAAGAAGATCGCCAAATTTGCCAAAACGCCGGCATGGACGATTTCGTGCCGAAACCCGTTCAGCTCTCCGATATCGTGGCAGCTCTGCAGCGCGCAGGTGAAGCCATTGACGAACAACGCCGGCTGCTAGCCTAATTTCCGACGATCGCCCCAGCACATCGCTCGGCTGTGGCGATGAGCCCATCGATATCGAAGGGTTGCCCGGTGCATTCACCGACGGCCCATAAGCCGTCACCCGCTCGGCCAAACGGATCGCATTGCACGGCATATCCGCAATCGGTCGCGAATTTCACTGTCGCGCCCGCTTGTGCCGCTAGCTCGAATGCCGGAGCCCCAGGAGCTGCGACCGCTACGACGCTGGTGCGAATCTTACGCTCCCGTTTGTCTTCCCGAACGGTGACGTGTTTGACGCCTCCGGTGCCACTCGCCCCGACGATCGCTTCTTCGCTCACTCGCGTGAGGCGTTGGCCCATCCGCCGAGACAGTTCGTCGGCCCAGAATCCTTTTCCTATGACCACAAACGATTCTTCCGGCTCGAGCCCATACGCGTGCAGGACACACAAGGCTCGCGCGGAAAATACGCCCGGCAAGTCGTTGCCACCAAATGCAAGCACCCCGTCGTGCGCTCCGGTCGCAAAGACCTTATGGTTTGCCCGGACAACCACCGCTTCGTCCGTCGTCACCACCAGCAGTTCGCCCAAGTACACCCCCGCAGCCGTAGCCCGGACAAACACCGTGGCGTTCTTCGGCTGTAGTTCGGTCAGCAGAGCCGCATGATCCGGCAGCGCATTCAGCGACCCGCCCAGGCGCAAACCGTCGTCCACGACCGCGACGCGTTTTTCTTTGGTGTTCAAACGATTCGCCACGACGAGCCCAGCCAAACCCCCACCGATCACCACGACATCCACGTCCAATCGCCGTGCTGGCCGTGTTGGATCCAACTCGGAAGGCAGTTTGCCCAAGCCAGATATTTTGCGCGCAAAGCTTTGTACGATCGGTCCGAGCGCAGGCACGTCGGTCATGAAGTGGTGATGATCGAACCCGTGTGGGAAGAGCCAATCGTTCACTCTCAAAAGATCTGCCTTGCGCGATCCGACTACGTTTTGCGATTCGATGCGTTCGTCCCCGCATGCAGGTTCGAGGCACGTCATCACGTTCGGCGTGCCTTGTACGCGCATCAAACAGCCTTCGCAGCCTCCGCGAAGACACGACGCGCTTCGAGGCCGGTGCAGCTTCGGGCTTCGCGACAAAATCGTTTTACCTGCGGCAAGCAGCGAGACGGCGAGTGGCTCACCACGATCGGCTTCGAGAGGCGATCCGTCGAGGTAGATAGTGATGGGATCTCGGAGAGGCCGCGTGCGCCGAAACATGCGTGTCAGCGCGTATACCACGACCCCTTGGCCCCGTTGATTCGGTACGTTGATTCGGTACGTTGATTCGGCACGTAAAGCACGGCAATTGCCCGCCAAACGAGCGGGCGCGCGAGATCTGCTCCCGACCGCGGCGCTCCTGATCTACTCTCGCTCTCGATGCGCCTCGGGATCATCGGACCCGCAAAGGGAGATTTGCGTGCGCTTGCGCGAGCCGTCGAGTGCTTGCTCGACACGGTAGGGGTTCAAAAAGTCCTGTACTTGTCGCCAGATGGCGCGCTCGATCAACTCGCACGTGCATGGGCTCGGACGCTCGTCGGGAGCAACCCATCGGATGATGCGCTCTTCGCTCGAGCAGCCCTGCGTTGTGCCAACGCATCACCCGAAGCCATCGAAGCGTTTGTCGCGGCTGAACGTGCGCGCGGACGCTTGCGAGCGCTGTCGAGTTTGCCCGAGGGAGCGACGCGCACGATCGACTTCTTCGACGGCCGCGTCGTGCTGTGCATGTACGACAAGTCCATCTTGGATGAAGACGACGTCATCGGAGCGACGATGTTCGTGTACGGCCGCAGCAACGAGCCCAAGATCAAACGCATTGGGTCACGTTTGTTCCTCACTCCAGGACCGCTCCACGGACCGCATGGCGGGCTCGCGGTGCTTGGCGAAGGACCTAGCGGCGGCGTACGCGTAGAGATTCGCAACCTCGACGGATCCGTTCTCGTCGAGGACATGTTGGGGGGCACCGGGTCGATGCTTCCGGGGATCAAAATGCGGGTGCAAGGTGGAGGCTGATTCGCGCTCGCCGCAAGGTCCGCGGGTGGCGATTTTCGGCGGTAGTTTCAATCCGCCGCACATCTCGCACGTGCTTGCCGCGGTCTACGTTTTGTCGACCGAGCCCGTCGATGAAGTGCTCGTCGTGCCGGTGTACAAGCATCCGTTCTCGAAGGAGCTGGCGTCGTTCGATGATCGACTCGACATGTGCCGCCGCGCGTTTTCTTGGATTCCGCGTGTGTTCGTTTCGGCCGTCGAACGCGACCTCGATGGCGAAAGTTTGACCTTACGAACCCTCGAGCACCTCGCAGAGCTCCATCCCGATTGGTCGATGCGTTTGCTCATCGGCGCGGACGTGCTTGGTGACTTGCCCAAGTGGCATCGTTTCGATCGCATCTCGCAGATCGCGCCACCGATCATCGTGGGGCGTGCAGGCGTGGCGGGTCAAGGCGCGCCCGAGCCGCTGTTGCCGCATATTTCGAGCACCGAGGTGCGTGATGCGCTGGCTCGCGGGGACATCGAGC
>CAZETM010000035.1:0-27627 GCA_964514885.1 uncultured Polyangium sp.
TCGACAGCAGAGCGCACGAAGTAGTGAATCATGGCGGGGCCAAGACCGGCCTCTGCAACGAGCCATCGTTCACCAGGCTCGCGACCTGCAGATGGATCCGCATGAGGCTCGAGACGAACCACGAGCGAGCGGACGTCGATCTTTCGTTCAGCGCTGTAGCTCTGGGAAAAACTGTTGTGGTAGAGCCAAAGCGACGCGTCGCCGGCGCTGATTTGCGCGACGTCGTAACCAAACGGCGCAGCAGCATCGCGGTATTGAACGAAGTGACGGCTCGTGCCGGTGAACGTGTAGCCGCCAGCGAGCCGAGCGATCTCGGCGATGCGATCCATACGATCGCTCGTCTCGGCGGCGAACATGAGCGTGACTTCTTTGGCGCCGAGCTTCGAACGAACGACTTCGATGGCGAGCGATCGAAGGATGTCCGCGAGCGAGCCTTGTCGGGTGTAGAGAGCGAGAAACGCGACGAGTCGATCGATGGAGGGCAAGAGGACGATGCCTTTGCCGCCGAGAGCGACGCCGCGAGCATCGAGACCGAGCCCAGGCGTACGTAGCCGGGTTTGATGTACGGCAACGCGCTCGAGCATCCCTAGCTTCTCCTTCGCGGGCGTGCGGGGCGAAACGTGCCCTAGCACTTGCTGCACCGAGGTTTCGGACGGCTGAGGCTAGGGGTTCGTGGTGATCCGGTCAAGCGACCGCACTGCTCGGTTATCTGCGCTCTTTTGGCCCGCACCGGGATTGTGTACCCTTGGCCCGTCGCAATTCGCGAACAAGCATGGCACGCACCCAGCAGCTCATCGCCGGGCGGTTTCAAGTCGAGCGCGAGGTCGGACGCGGCGCCGTGGGCATCGTATTCCGCGCGTTCGACACCGTGTCTCAACGTCGCGTCGCGCTGAAGATCATCGCGAATGCAGGCGATGCGGACCATTCCGAGCGCGTACGACTTCTGCAAGAAGGCAAGCTGCTCTCGGAGCTCGATCATCCGGGCATCGTGCAAGTCGTCGCGTACGGCGCACTCGATTCGACGTACACCGCTGCACTCGGCAGGAAGTTCGACGAAGGCACTCCGTTCATCGCGATGGAGTGGCTCGAAGGTGAGGACCTGCTCACGCGGCAAATACGCGCGCGGCTATCGATGCGTCAGGCGCTCGATGTCGCGCGACAAGTAGCCTTCGCGCTCGCGGCTGCGCACGACGCAGGCATCGTTCATCGCGACATCAAACCGTCGAACGTCTTCATACTTTCGAATCGCTTTCCGGATCCTGACGCATCGCCCATTTCGACAAGGACGACGCGCAAACCTCGCGAAGGAGAGCTTCCGGAACAGCTCAAGGCAAAGCTCGTCGACTTCGGCGTCGCGACACCGAGCGACATGACGCTCGCAGGCAACGACGTCTTCGTCGGAACACCGGCGTACATGGCTCCAGAGCAAGCGCGTGGTGATGCGACCGTCGATGCACGCAGCGATTTGTACTCGCTCGGAGCAACGCTGTTCGAGCTGCTCACGGGCCGCCCGCCGCACATTGGATCGACGTCGATTGCCACGATCGCAAGGCTCGCAACGACCCCTGCCCCGCGCCTGAGCGAGCTGCTGCTCGAGGTGCCCGACCGACTCGAAGAGCTCGTCGCACGCATGCTCATGTCGGAGCCTGAGAATCGGCCCGTGTCGGCTCGTGAAGTGGCGCTCGAGTTCGATGCGCTTTGCCGAGACACCTCGATTCCCGAGCAAGCCAAGCCGCTCGCAATGTCGTCGGAGCCGCCGCCTGTCGTGGCGTCGCGACTCGTGACGACGCTCGTAGCGCTGCAAGTCGGCAGCAAGGATCAACGCAAGCAACTGCTGGATCGACTTCGCGCACGTGGCGCAGATGCATTGCCGCTCGGTGCAGACTCGATCGTCGCGCACTTGGGCATGAAGCAAGCGCACGGAGACGAAGCGACGCGCGCCCTCGATTTCGGCCGGTGGCTGTGTGATCTGGGCGCATGCATCGGGATCGCGACGGGCCGCATGCGTGTCGACAAGGTTCGTTCAGCAGGCGATGTGGTCGATCGAGCCAGCGCGCTCGCGCGCAAGTCCGGCGAAGGCAACGTACTTGCCGACGGCACGACCAAAGAGCTGGCGCGCGGTCGTTTCCACTTCGAGGCGCTTCCGAACGGGGACGTCAAGGTGGGCGCGCCGGTCAAAGCACCCACGAAAACGGTGCAGTTCGTAGGTCGTGAAGCAGAGCTGCTCAATGCTTTGGCGGCGTACGAACGCTGTGCCGAAGACACGACGCCGATCATCGTCACGATTTCGGGTCCGCCTGGCATCGGGAAGAGCCGCCTAGCCCGCGAATTCGTCACCCGCGTGATGGCTCGGGACGAGCCGCCGCTGCTCGTACGGGTGCGTTGTGAATCATTTGGACGCGCGCAAGCACTGGGTGTCGCAACGGATGCGTTACGCACACTGCTCGGTCTGCCCAAAGGCGCGAACATCGAGCAAGTCGAGCATGCGTTGCGTACGCGCAAAGTGAAGAACGCCGAGGATTCGCCTCTTTCGAGACTGCTTGCGAATCAACCTTTCGACGACGGACTCGACCCTCGCGGCGCGCGTGACTCGCTCTACTTGTCGATGACTGAGTTAGCGATCGGAGCCGCGACCAGCAGTCCCTGCGTGCTGCTCTTCGAAGACGCGCAATGGTCCGATCCCGAAAGCATTTCGTGGATCGAGCACTTGCTTGGACGTGCAACGAATTTGCCGCTGTTCGTGGCGATGGTGATGCGTCCGCAGTTCTGGCGCGATCAAGGTCAGCGGTTTGTCGGACGAGACCATGTGCGGATCGAACTTCGTCCGATGCCGAAACGCGCGACGAAGGAAATCGCTCGGGCGGTCATTGGCGAAAACGCAGACGAAGCGACGCTCGATCGAGTGGCCCAACAAGCCGCCGGCTCGCCGCTGTTTGCCGAAGAACTGGCACGCGTAATCGCAGCAGGAAAAGACGTCGCCACAGCCGCGACGATCGAAGCTGCCATTCAAGTCAGCCTCGATGCGCTCGACGACGCCACGCGCGAAGGCGTTGTACGAATGAGCGTGTTCGGCCTGAGCGTGTGGGACTCAGGCATCGCAGCGGTCGGGGTTCCCGAGGCCGACAGCACGCTGAAGAAGCTGATTCAAGCGGAGCTACTGGTGGAAACCGGCGCGAGTCGTTTCGCGGGAACACGCGAGTTCCTGTTCAAGCATGCGCTCGTACGCGACGTTGCGTACTCGTCGGCAAGCGACGAGCTGCGCAAGCAGATGCATGCCGCCGCGGGCGAATGGCTGGCGACGATGGGCGAGGATGCCGCCACGGTCGCGCAGCACTTCGATCTTGGGGAGCTGCACGTAAAGGCTGCCGACCATTGGGAGACCGCAACGCGCCGTGCGCTCGCGACGAACTCACTGCAAGACGCAGTGAAAATGGCCGACAAAGCGCTGGTGTTTGCGACGGACAAACCCATCGCGTTTGCCCGCGCCGTGCTGCTCGACGAAGCGCACAGCCGCCTCGATGCTCGCTCGTACCAACGCAACGAAGCCATCCAAGCGATGGCCGAAAACGTTTTCGATGAAGAGAGCGAGATCCGCTCACTCGGTGCACGCGTGCGTTACGACCACGCACTCGGCACGGGCCACCACATCGAAGAACGGCTCATCGAGATCCGCGATCGTGCCAATAACATTGGTCTCGTCGAAGAGTTGGCGCGGTGCTCGGCCGTGCTGGCGAATCTGTACGCTTACGCTGGTCAGCTCGCGCTCGCCGAACGAGAAACTCGCCTGCTCCTCGACCTCACCGACAAGGGAGCGATCGACTGGGCCGCTGTCGATGCGTGGCAAGCGCTCGCCGTCGTTCGACAAACCCAGGGCCAACTCGGCTCAGCACTCGACGCTCGGCGCAACGCAGCGCGCTCGGCCAAACTTGCTGGTCTCCAAGAACGTGAAGCGATGCTCGTGACGAACGTCGGCTTCGCGCTCACGACCATCGGCGCACGCAACGAAGCTCTCCAACAACTCGAAGCGGGCCTGACGAAAGCGTCGGCGATTGGCAGTCCAGGCACGGTGCGTAACGCGCAGATGAACATGCTGTGCTGGGCCGCCACGTTTGGCACCGACGGGCACCTCGAAGCGTTCCTCGCCGAGCCTCGCGCGAGTGCAGACGAAGCCGCTACGGGAAGCTGGGTCGTACGGGACCGCGTGACCCTTGGAACGCTGTTTTACCGCGGATGCGAACTGCTTCGCATCAATGGCACCGGCAACATTTCGCGCGCACGTTCCTTGTTGAAGCTCGCGACCGAGACCTACCGTTCCACGGAAAACCGCGACGTTCTGCCCGTTGCGTTGGGCTTCTGGGCCGAAGCGGAACGACGGTTTGGCAATCCGGAACAAGCCATCGAGCTCGCGAAAGAGGCCACATCGCTCGTCGAATCAGGCGCTCCCAGCTTGCTCAACGAAGCGTCGATCTACCTCACGTTGCACGACGCGCACGTCGACACTGGCAACTTGAAGAGCGCGCGCGACGCCGTCGGACGCGCCATCCCGCACCTCGAACGACGCGTGAAGGGGCTCGAAGGTACGCCCTATGCTCGAGCGTTCCTCTCGAATCTGCCCCACAACGCGGCGTTGCTCAACGCAGCCGAAGCGTACGGCTACCTCACGCCACCGATTGAAAAAGTGCTGAGCTTGCCGCCGACGAATTTGTAGCGGCGCGGCGTTGCGAAAGTGAATGGCTAACGAGCCGAACGCGCACAGATCATCTGTGAAGGCTTCGGCTTGTTGGCCTTTCACTCCTGCCGTTGCGCACACCAGTCTGATCAGTCCTACACCCTCGTATTTCCCCCTCTCCACCGACCCTTCAGGCGCGTGTGGAGAGGCCAGGGGTGAGGCGCGCGCAAAAAGAAAAACGCCGGTTGGTCCTGACGACCACCGGCGTTTTTCCGTTCTTACGCGCTTGAACTATTCAGTACCGACCGCGATCCCGAGCGACTGTCGAAGCGTGAAGTACTGCTCCGACACCGAGAACAAGAGCAGCTCCTTGAGCTTCTCCTGAGGCGGCAGATCGCCAGGCTGCTGCGGCTCGGACGCGATGATCTTCTTCGCAATCTCGAGATCACCGCAGAGCAAGAAGCCCGCACGACTGGCCGTGATGTCGACACATTGCGACCAGCGCTTCAGGTTTGCCTTGGCACCGTCCGCAACGAACTTCTTCACGACCATCTTCAAGCCTTCGAGCTGCACAGGCTGCATGAACTGCTTGATCGTCTGCGCCGTCGCAAGAACCTGCTTCTCGATGTCCGGCGGCGAAGGCGTGTCGGACTGCACGAGCTTCATCGCGGCGAAGAGCAGAACCGTCAACTCGGTCACCGTCGGGAAGAGCGTCTTGATGTAGTGCTCGCCGCGGTACATCGCGAGGTGCTTGCCGATGATGAACGTGAGTTCTTGCGGCGAGAACCCGGTCAGAACCGTTTGACCAGCAACGGATGAGGGCGGCTCGGCAGGAACGGCCACGAGAGCGCCAGACACATCGCTGCGCACGTAAAGTTGCGGACACGTGATGCCAAGCACCTGCGAGGCCCAACCGAACGTACGAGCAAACGTGACCGTCGACGTCGCGGGATCCTGACGGAACCGCGGATCGAGCACCGGACGCTCCTTCTTCGCCTCCAGCGTCATGATCTTCGCCTTGAGCGCTGCGGACGCGATCATCTCGAAGATCTTGCCGATGTAGAGGTTCTCTTCCTCGTGGAAGAGGTTGCGCAACCACGACTCGTTATCGAGCCGGCTCTTGACCTGCAGCATTCCTTTGGGCCGGTAGTCCTCGAAGAACTTCTGCTCGTCTTCGTCGGCTTTGCGGAGGAGCGAGAGCGCCGAGGCCGTGCACCAAGCCGGATCGTACGCCTTCTGCTCGACATAGAGTCGATACAGCTCGTGGTACATGTCCGCATTCGTCGCGTCGATGCGAACGATTGCTTGGAACTCGCCAATCGCGTCGTCGTTCTGACCGAGGCTGACGAAGAGCTGCGCGAGGATCTGATGCTCCTGCTGATCTTCGGGCTTGAGGCGTGACGAGATCTTGAAGGTCTCGACAGCCTTGGCCGGGTCTTCCAATCGGTCGCGATAGATGAGGCCGAGGGCGTGCCAGAGCGCGAACTCGAGGTCCACGTTCCCCTTGCCCGCAACGCGGTGGATCATCTTTCGGTACGCGCGTTCGAGCTGCTTCCACTCCCTTTGCGCCGTGAGGATCTTGTTGATGCGCTCAAAGGCGTCGAGGAAACTCGGATTCAGATCGAGCGCATCGTTGAACAGATCAACCGCGCGACCCATGTCGGTGAGTTTGTCGCGGTAGATCTGCGCCATCGTGAAGAAGTACCGCGACTTGCGTCCAGCCTGCGGCTCGAGTTCCGCGATGCGCTGCAAGCAGTCGACCATCTTCTCCCACTGACTGAGCTTTTGATAAAGCTCGAGCAGCCTGTGGAGGAGCTTGTGATTCTGCGGCTCCAGATCGAGCGCCTCTTCGAGTGCTTCGACAGCCTTCGTCGAGTTCTGATCCTTCTCCCAGACGTCGGCGATCTCCTGCAGAACCTTGAAGCGCTCGCCACCATCGATGATGTTGTCGAGGATCTGGCGCTTGTAGTGCGCGACCTGCTTCCAGTCCTTCAGGTTGTCGTAGACGGCGACCATCGCGTCGAGCGTCGGACGATGCGCCGGCTCGACACCAAGGGCCTTCTCGAAGTTGTTGATCGCCTGCTTGGCCTGACCTTGCGCCTGCTTGATCAAACCGAGCTTGTAGTAGACGTTCGCGCGCTCCTCGGTCTCTTCCTCACCAAGGCTCGTGAGCACCTTCTGGTAGTTCGTCAGCGCGCCGGCCCAATCGCTCAGCTTGAAGCAAACGTCCGCAAGACCGCGGATCGTTTCCTGGCTGGTGAGATCGATCTGGTACGCCGCGTGGTACGCCTTGAGCGCTTGCTCGAACTTACTTAGCGAAACGAGCACCGTGCCGAAGACGTTCTGCAGGCGATGCTGCTCCGACTTCTCACGCTTGCCGCTCTTCTTGACGAGCATCTCTGCGAGCGGCTCAGCCTTCGACCACTTCTCCGTGTTCACGTACTCCGTGAGCAGCGGCATCGCAGCATCTTCGTTGTCTGCGTCGCTCTGCAGTGCCAGCTCGTAGGCCTGCACCGCAAGGTCGTGCTCGTAGAGCTTCTCATCACGCAACTTGCCGAGCTCGACGAGGAGCTTGGCGCGCGGGCGCGGTAGCTCGGTGTTCTGCTGCTCCTGATCGAAGTAACGCGCAGCCAACATCCAGTCGGCCGAGTCGATCGCGATGGTGCGAAGTGCAGAAAGCGTCGGGATATGCGTCGGATCGAGATCCAACGCCATCTCGAAGCGCTCTTGCGCCTGCATACGATCACCGAGCTTGTCCTCGAGCTGCTTACCGATGCGGAAATACATCTCGACGCGTTGCTTGCCGTCAGCAGTCAGGTCCGCGACGCGCGTCATGTACTCGATCGCGCGGTGCGAATCGTCCTGCTTCTCGTACAGCTTCGCGAGAGCCTCGAGCGCCGTGATGTGCTTGTCGTCGAGGTCCGTGATGTTGAGCCAGGAATCGATCGCCTTGTCGAAGTCCTGAAGTTCCTCGGCGTACACCTTCGCCGTCGCCATCCACAGCTCGATCTTCTTCTGCCGATCAATCGTCGCGTTGATGTGACGATCGTAGGTGTTGATGAGATCGTGCCACTGACGCAAACGGCGGTAGCAGCGCTCGAGTGACTCAAGGGCAAACTCGTGCTGCGGGTCGATGTCGACGATCTGCTCGAGACGAACTGCCGCGAGATCCGGCTTGAGGAACTGCTCCTCTTGGTTCTTCGCGATCTTGAGCAGCACCTCGATCCGCTCGCGCTCCGTCGTGACGACGTCGAGCTGCATTTCGAGAACACCGACGAGATCCGGCCACTGATGCGTCTTGTTGTAGACGCGTTCGAGACCACGCATCGCCTGCAGGTTCGACGCATCCACTTCGAGCACTTCGCGATAGACCTGCCCGGCCTTCTCGATGAGGTTCAGGTCCTTTTCGTAGATGCCTGCACAACGCAGCTTCGTGAGTGCAATCTGCGCCGGCTCGGTCTGCGCCTTGCCCTTACGCGTGAGAATGTCCACGAGCTCATTCAAGAGGCCGCGATCGGTGTAAATGCGATCGAGCGCTTCGAGACCGGGCAAGTAGTACGCGTCGACGTCGAGCGATCGCTTGTAGAAGGACAAACCTTCGTCCACCTGGCCCGCGTTCTTCTCGAGAACTTCACCAAGCTCGGTGAGGATCTCTTTGCGGTCGGTGTCCTTGACGGCGATCTCGAGAGCGCGCGTCAGCATCTGGCCCTGCTGCTGCCACTGGCCACCCTTGCGATGGAAGTTCGCCATCTGGCGGAGCACGGCGACGTTGTTCGGATCGATGCCGAGCACCTTCTGGTAGTACGGCTGCGAATACTCGGGATGCCCGAGATCCTCGGCGTACCACTTCGCCAAATGCAGACAGAGCGTGATGGTCGGCAACGGCTGCGTTTGCTGCTGCAGCCACGCATTGGCCGTCTGCACGAGCTTGGGCCACTGGTTCGTCGCTTGCGCCATCCGTTCGAGATACCGAACGGTGTCCATGTTCGCGTAGTCGAGCTCGAAGGCTGTTTCGAGCGCGTCGTACGCGTTGGACTTGTCGTCCATTTCTTCTTCGAACACGCGCGCAACCTTGCGCAAGATCTCGGTCTTCTCGTCCGTCTCTTCACGCGTGTCGAGACGCGCCATGTAGAGCTCGTACAGCGGCTCCGCTCGATGCGCGGCAGTGTGCAACGCTTCCAGCGTCAGGTACGCGCGCTCGTGCGTCGACTCGATCTCGAGGACCTTCTCGTACGCAACCGTGCCCTTGTCCTTGTCGTAGACCTGGTGCTCCCAGATGTCCGCGACCTCGAGGTACTCGCGCACCTTCTCGGCCGAATCCTCGTACGCCGCAGCGCGGCCCATCTTGACGTCGATCACCTCCACCCAGCGCTCTTCAGCGCGCAGGAGGTTCTCGAGCGCCGCCATGGCCTCGAAGTCACGAGGATCGATCGCGAGCAGCTTTCGCCACGCATCGATCGCGTCGTACGCCTGTACCAAAACGTTTTGGTACGTAAGACCGAGCTCGCGATACAGCGCGATCACGTTCTCGGGCGGAAGCACCGCACCCGCGCGATCCACCGTCTGGTGCAGAACCGTTACGAGCTCCGGCACCATCTCGGTCGACTGCGGATTGTGAGCGATGCGCTTGCGCCAAATCTCGGCGATCGAATAGAGCGCTTCGGCATTCGCGTACTCGATGTCGAGCGCGCGGTTGTAATCGTCGAGCGCCAAGTCGTCGCGGTGAAGCTGATCGTTGTAGAGCTTCGCGCGACGCAAGAGCACGCCAACACGAGCATCATCCGTAGCCTCGACGTCGAACTGTCGCTCGAGCACCTCGCACAACTCGCCCCAACGTGCTTCACGTTCGTACAAGTTTGCCAGGGCAAACAACGCCTCGGTGTCCTCGCCCTTGATGTCGAGGACCTGCTTCCACATGTCGATGGCCGCAGAGATGTTGTTCAAATGCTCGGGAGCCGCGAGCAAACGCGCCATCTTCGCGCGCACCTCGCCCTCGTCCGCGTTGATCGCCAACTCGCGGTTGTAGACGCCCATGAGCTCGTTCCACGAACCTTTGGTTCCGTAGAGTCGCTCGAGTGCGTAAACCGCGTCGTTGTTCTCCGGATCGAGTTCGTCGAAGAGCCTGCGGAACGCGCGAATCGCATCGTCCACCTGCACGAGCTGCTCTTCGTACACCTTACCGAGACGACCCCACAGCTCGATGAGTTCGTACGCCTCGCCCGGCACCTTCACGCGTTGTTCGAGGATCTGAGAAAGCTCTGCCCAGCTCTCGAGCGACGAGTAAATGCGATCGAGTTCGACGAGCGCCTTCGGTTCGAGCGGCTCGACACCGAGCACGTAGCGATACGTCTCTTCAGCCTTGGTGATGTCACCAAGTTCTTCTTCGAAGACGCGCGCCAAACGAATGCCCGTCGCCGTCTGCACCGCCTTGTCCTCGTGCAATCCGAGAACATCCGCGTATGCATTCGCGACCATCTCCCAGCCGCCATCGGTCGACCGACCAAGACGCTCGATCTCCTCCAGCGTCTTTTCATCCGCCGGGTACTCCTTGAGCGACCGGACATAGATGCCAAGCGCGCCGTCGAGAGCCACGAGACGTTCCTCGTAGATCTCGGCCATGCGGTAGAACATCGCGCGACGCTCTTCGCCCTCTTTCAGGTACGTGAGCTTCGCTTCGAGCACGCCGAGGAGCTTCTCCCACTCGTTCGATGCTTCGTAGAGCGGTTCGATAATCTCGCCGATCTCGAGCTGACGAATGCCGCGACCGAAGAGACCTTCGAGCGCTTCAAGCGTCGTCCGATGATCGGGAGCGTTGTTCAAGACCTCGCGATAGGCCGCAATCGCTGCTGCAAGATCGTTCAACTGCAGCTCGTAGACCTGACCCAAGCGGTACTTGAACTCGAGAGCCTCTTCGCCGCCCGAGATCTCCGCTTCACGTGCGAGCACCGGGACGAGATCCGTCCATCGCTCGGTCATCATGAAGAGTCGATCGAGTGACGAGATCGCTTGCACGTTCTCGGCGTCAACTTCGAGCACTCGACGATAACGAGCAACGGCGTTGTCCACGTCCTCGAGCTGCGTCTCGAAGATGGCCGCGAGACGAAGCCCTACCTCCACGAACAGATCCGGCTGCTCGGCGAGCTTGTTCAGCTCGGTGTCGTACAGCGCCGCAACATCCTTCCAACGATTCACGTAGCTCGCGAGTCGCTCGATGTTCGCCAACGAATCCTGGTTCGTAATGTCGAACGTCACCGCACGTGCATACGTGTCGAATGCCGCTTGGTGAACGCCGAGCATCTCCTCGTGCAGCTTCGCGATGCGGTGGAGCAAGTCGACCCGGGCAAACTGATCGTCCGCCTTTGCAACCTGCACCTCGAGAACGCTGATGAGTTTTTCCCACAACTGCGCCGTGTCGTAGATCGGCTCGAGCACGAGGGCCGCACCGAGCGGATCACGATCGCCGCTCTTGATGCCTTCGAGTGCGATGAGTGTCGGCTCGTGATCGGACATCACCGCGAGCAGATCACGGTAGAGTTCGATCGCACGCTGAACGTCGTTCAGATGCTTCTCGTACAGCTCCGCAATTCGGTAGTTGTACGAAATCTGCTCCGACGGATCGCTCGTGATGCGCGACAGATGCTCGAGAATGCCGAGCAGCTCGGGCCAGTTCTGCGACTGCTGATAAAGCACGTCGAGTCGGCCAAGCGCCTGCAAGTCATCGGGATCGAGCTCGAGCACGCGCTGGTACGTGTCGATCGCGGCAGGCACGTCTTTCTGCTCGCTCTCGTACACCGCACCCATCTGGTAGTAGATGGCCTTCTTCTCTTCGGTCTCGGCGACGAGATCGATCTTCTTCGTGTAGACCGCGAGAAGATCCTGCCACCGGGACAAACCGAGGTAGAGCTTGATGAGCTGATCGATCGCGCTGAGATCTTCGGGGTCGAGTTCGAGGATCTTGCCGTAGACCGCGATCGCCGCGTCGTGCTTCTGCAGCACGTCCTCTTCGATCGATGCGGCCTGGAACAGCGCGCTCTTCTTCTCGCCGAATTCGTCGAGAATCTCCGCCTTCTGCTGCAAAACTTCCGACAACTCTTGATACCGCTCAGAGGCGCGGAAGAGGTTCTCGAGCGCTTCGGCCGCTGCGAGGTTACGCGTGTCGACACGGAGCACCGTGCGGTAGTGCTTGATGGCGCTCTCGGCGTCACCGAGCTCTTCGTACACACGAGCGCTCATCATGAAGAGCTGGCTGGCCAGCTCGGGCTCTTGCTGCGTCGCTGCAAGGTCCTCGAGAACCTTCGCTTGATCCGCCAAACGATTCGTCGCGCGCGCAAGCCGATCGAGCGCTTGCTGCGTCGTATCGAGCGCGGGGTCATGCGCGAGTGCTCGTGCATGCGTGTCGAACGCTGCGTTCAGATCACCGCCGGCATCTTCGTACAGCGTCGCGATCCGATGGAGTAGCTCCACCTTGCGCGACACATCGTCACTGCGACGAACCTGTACTTCATGCACTCCGATGAGCTTCATGAAGTCGCCCGACGCGCTGTAGAGCGGCTCCAAGATCTCAGCGATCTTCTCTTCGTACTCGGCAAGCTTGCCGAGTCGTTCGAGAGCACTCAGCGCCTCCTCGTTCGACGACTCGCGCTCGAGCACCTGGCGGTATCCCTCGATCGCCGTATCGAGCAACTTCATCTGCGTTTCGCGCAAGGCTGCGAGACGAAGCATCAAACGAATCTGCTCCTCGTCCTCCGTCGCATAACGAAGTTGCTGCTCGAGATTGTCGGCGAGGTCCTGCCACATCGACTGCCGCGAGAAGAGACCATCGAGCTTCGTGAGCGCGACGTTGCTCGTCGGATCCTCACGCAGCACTTCTTGATACGCCGCGATCGCATCCTCGGGTCGCGAGAGTCGTTCCTCGTAAACGACCGCCATCTGATCGAAGAGCACTTCGCGATCGGTAAACTCGGGCGCGATCGCAATGCGGCGCCGATACACCTCGATGAGATCCTGCCAGCGCTCGGTACGCGTGTAGAGCGCATCCATGCCGGCGAGTGCCTCCGCATCGGCCGGATCGATGTCGAGCACGCGCTTGTAACCGTTCGCCGCGTCCTCGACCTTGCCGAGCTTCTCCGAGATGGCCGCTAGGCGCATCCAGTACTCGCGAGCCAAACGCTCGTCGCTCAAACCACCCGCGATCTCGCTGAAGACCGTGAAGAGTTTGTCCCACGAGCCAGCCTGCGCCGCGAATTGTTCGAGCTCGCCACGCGTGTCGCCGTTCGACGGATCATCACGCAACGCTCGGCTCTGCGCCTCGAATGCACGATCGAGATCCGTCAGGTTTTCCGCCGCAACTCGCGCCACCTTGCGCAGCAAGTTCACACGCGCGCCGACGTTGCCTTCCGCAGCCGCAAGAATCTCGAGCGACTGGATGAGCTTCTCCCAGTCACCACGCGACTCGTAGATCTCCTGCAAGATCGAAGCTGCCTCGGCACGAAGCTCCTCGTTTTCGAGCAGCTTCTCGAGCGCCAACCGTGCACCTTCGTGTGCTGGATCGAGCGCCAAGATCTCGCGATAGTTCTCGAGCGCGCCGTGCGGATCGCTCAGGTGCTTCTCAAGCGTCGAGCCCAAGCGGTACTTGAGATCGACCGTCACTTCGTCACCGAGATTCAGCTCGATGCGACGCTTGAGCACGTCGACGTATTGCTCCCACTGCTCCTGCAAACGGTAGAGCGTGTCGAGAGCTTCGAGCGCCGGAGCATCCGCCGGATCGTCTTCGAGTACCTCGTTGTACGTCGTGATCGCGCTCGCTCGATCGTTGAGCTCGTTCACGAACAACTCGGCAATCGCATACCGAATCGTCTTCTTCGCTTCGGTGTCGTCTGCGAGATCGAGCTTGCGCTTCTGGATCTCGAGCAGCTCGTTGAACCGAGATGTGCTGCGATAAAGCCGTTCGAGCGCCGTGATCGCTTCGCCGTTCTCGCTGTCCGTGTCGTACACGGCGCGGAACTGCGCGAGCGCATCATCAATGCGCTTGACCTCGTCGACGAGCACTCGACCGAGACGCAAACGAAGCGCAATGCCGAGGTCACGATCCGACTCCGCATCGGCCTCCGCAATCATCCTCGTGTACGACGCGATGAGCCCTTCCCAGCTTCCCGTCGCTCGCGCAACACGCTCCACATCATCGATGCATTGCGTGTCGCTCGGAGCGATCTCGAACGCCGACAAGAATCGCTCGAATGCCTTCTGCGGCTCCTTGAGCTTCGTTTCGTAGAGAGCCGCGACCTCGCGATAAAGGTCGAGACGCGTAAGCGCATCCTGATCGTGCGACAGCTTCACTTCGATCGCGGTCGCCAAACCCTTTGCGTTGTTCGCTTGCGTGTAGAGCGGAATGAGCGCTTCGGCGGCAGGCAAATACGACGCGTCGATCGTCCAGACCTCTTCGTACGCCTTCATCGCGCGATCAGCTTTCTGCTTCTGATCGAGCCACAGACGCGCGGTCTTCATGAGCAAGCTGATCTTGTTCTTGTCGTCGGTCTCTTTGGCCTTCTGGCCTTCGAGCACGCGAATGAACTCGTCCCACTTGCCACCATCGGCATAGAACGGCTCGAGGTCGTCCCAACGCGCAACCTTGAGGTAGAGCTTCTTCAGCGCTTCCTGCGCTTTGCGCTCGCCGGGGTTCAGCGTGAGCAACTGCTGCCACGCATCGATGGCTGCATCGTCGTTGTTGAGACGCTCGCCATAGAGCGCACCGAGCTTGCCGAGCAGCGCTTCCTTCGCCTTGAAGTCAGAGGTGACTTCGACCTGCTTTTGCAGGACGACGGCGAGTTTGTCCCAGTCCTTCGCACGCTCGTGCAGACCAGAAAGAGCGTTGAGCGCTTCGGCGTTTTCAGGATCGTCGTTGAGAACTTCGTCCCACAGCTCGATGCACACCTCGGGCTTCTTGACCCTCTCGGTGGCGAGCTTGGCGATCTCCAAAAACCTGTCGGCACGTGCAGCACCGGGGTCCATGAGACTCGCCTGGCGCTTGTTCAAGCCGATGAGTTTTTCCCAATCGCGACGCTTCTCGTAGCTCTCCTGCAAGTACTTGATCGCCGACACGTTCGCGCCGTCGATCGCCAGGATCGCCTCGAAGCACTTCACGGCCTCGGCCGCATTCGAGAACTTGCCCGTGTAGAGATCAGCAGCCTTCGAGTAGTAGTCGATTTTGTCGGCTGCATCAGGCATCGCCTCGGCGAGCTCGATGAGCGTCTTGACGTACTCGTTGTAGCGCTTGGCAGCGTCTTGCTTCGCTGCCTTCTCTTTGAGCGCCTCGATTTTCGCCCAATCCACCGCAGCAGCTTCTTCTTCGACAACTACCGTGGATTCTTCGCTCTCGCCTTCGACCGCCGTGGACACTGCAACCTCCGCCTTCGTCGCCGCAACAACAGCCGTGGACTCGGTCGCCGCAGCACCGGAGGCAGATGCACTGCCAGCGCCGAGACGTTCACTCGTTTGCGATTCGAAAACCTTCAGCACCGGATGATCCGGTGCGACTTTCGACAACTTCTCGAACGTGCTGCGCGCCTTCGCGACGTTGCCGAGATGCTGCCAGGCAATGGTTCCAACTTGCGCGAGCATGAATGCCGAATCGCCGGCCCCTGAGGCCAAGAGCTTGTCGGCAAGCGTCGCAACCCGTTCCCAATTGCTCTCTTTCGCGCCCCAAAGGTCACGAAGATACGAGAACGCCCCTTCTGCATTCGCGTCGTACTCGAGCGCTTCCTCGAGCAACACCGCGCCGTTCTCAGGGCTCTGATGTCGCGTTGCCCAACGCGCGCCATACCGCAACGCCGCGGTCGCACGCTCTGGCCCCGACAAACCATCGAGGACACGACGCTGCACTTCCACCAGCGCCCCGAGTCGATCCTCTTCCGCAAGCAGCCCTTCGTAGAGCACAGCGGCTTGCTGATCGAGCGGGTTTGTCTCGTACGCGCGCGAAAGAAGCGCCTCGAATTCGGTAGGGGCAAACCGCCTCGCAAGCCTCGCCGCGCGCAAGAAACAACGCGCCTTGTCGACCTTGCTCGTCGCCGAATCATTGGCCGATTGCAGCAGCGACGCGATATGCGCTTCCCAGCCGTCCTGATCGACCTGCGCATCGGTCAAACCCGCACGAGCCTCTTCGCTCGTCCCACCAGACGCACCAAGCGCTCGCGCGTAGGTCTCGACCGCTTTGTCGTGCTCACCGAGATCTCCGTAGACATCAGCAAGCTCAATCAACAGCGCCGCTGCATCGGGACCATCGCCAATCGCCTTGAGCTCGAGCTCGAGAAGGCGCTGGACCATGTTGGTCTTGCCAAGCTCCCAATACACAAGCCGCGCTGCTCGAAGCGCTTCAGTGAGCGCCGAGTTCTGCTTGAACGCATCCTGAAGATGCTTCAGGGCCCTGACACCCTGCAGGAACTTCTCGTCGAGAAGCCTCCCCAGCCGCAGATGGCAACTTGCTTTCGCGACAGGATCTGTCTCGCTAGCAAGCTGCTTTTCAAGCTCTTCAGAGAGCCCCTGCCAATCACGTACCGCTTCGAGATGATTCAGACGCTGCGCAAGATCCATGGATTCCTCGGCCCCTGGCCCGATCTACGAAAGGCCTTGCAATCGATGTCGCCGACCCACTGCCAAAACTAACTGCCGCCCAGCCGCGTGATCAGAGTTTGTGACTGCTCGCATTCGGTCTTGTACACGGCGGCCTTCGCCCCCTTGCACGCGCGAGTAGTAAAACCCTTGAGCATCTGCACTGCTTCCTGCGTGCGCGGCGGCTCGAGGACAGCGTACGTGCTGCCAAGCATGAACAGAATTTGGATCGACTCGGCGCCCTCGGTGCCCGCAACAGCCTTCGCTGCTTCAAGCTCCGTTACACGCTCCGCCGTCGAACCCTTCTGGTTGTAAACCTCGGACTGAAGCACGTGGACCCAGAAGATCGACTTGTCCCCAGGCTTCGCGAACGACTTCGCTTCCTTCAACACCTGCTCAGCCTCGTTGACATACCCAAGGTTGATGTAGAGGTCTGCAAGGGGTGGATAGTACCGGATTTCAGTCGGATGATGCTCGATCGCCTTCGTGTAGTTCTCGAGCGCTTTCTGCTCGTCATCCGTCCACAAAAACACGTTGGCCAACTGGTGGTAGCAATCGGCGTAGTTCGGATCGTTCTCGATGCACTTCTGGTACGGCTCCTTCGCCTCCTCGTAAGTGATCGTCTTCTTCTTCGCCTGCATCTCGAGCGCATATCCACGCTCGAACCAGTAGTTCGCAAACTTGGGCGCAAGCTGTGTCGCGCGACTCAACGTCGACGCGGTCTTGTCCCAGTCTTCTTTCTTTTTGTAGGCCGTCGCGAGCTTGTAAAAAATCCGATGGTTTGTCGGATCAAGCTTGGTCGCTTGCTCGAACTTGTTGGCCGCACCATCAGGATTGAGTGCGAGATCCTTGTCCCCAGCGTTGGCGAGAATCACGGCCTCCTGACGGTTGCGACTGCAACCAAGACCGATCAAGCTCGAAACCACGAGACACGCAGCCCTCAACTTTGCGCCAAGCTTCATGCTTCGCTCACCTTTCTATCGAAGACGGCCCCGCCGTCCCCTCGCGCCCCGCGTAAAGAAATGCCTTCGCGGCTACGCTCTGCTGCCAAAAACCCGAGACAAAGCCTCGATCTCGCAGACGAAATCGGTATCGCCCTACGCTAAAAAAGCGTTTCGAGGCGGGGTGAGAATAGGCGGAGCGCCGAGCGAAAGTCCAGCATCGATTGGATCCGTCCGTCACACGCACGATCGGTGAGATCGATCGCAACAAGCTCAGCGCAACGAAAAAACAAAAACAACGCCCCGCGAGCCAAAGACCCGCGGGGCGCTTCATCAGCCGAGCAGCGTATCAACCGCCAGGGCTGAACATGATCGGGTACACGACCGTCACGATGCCGCCTTCAGGCTGCGGGAACGACAAACCGTAGAAGGCTCGCACGACACACGACACGACGCCGCCGTCCGGCATGTCCGATCCACCGTTACCTACGTTCGATACCGCGCCGTCACGACCGATGACGAAACGAACCGACACACGACCCTGCAAGTTGGGGTTGTTGCGCAAGCCGTTTTCGTAACAGAGACGGAACCGACCGAAGTTCTGACGCACGATGCGTTGGATGACCTCCGGGGGCAAACGACCGCTGACGCTCGTCGCACCCATGCGAACACTCGGCGGCTTGGTGCGGTGCGACCCGGACAAACGACCGTGGCCCGAGCCAAACCCTTGCCCAGATCCGGTGCCAGCACCATGGCCAATCGTGCCGATGTTTCCAAGACCGATACCTTCGCCGCGACCACCGCCGCCTTCGCCGATACCGGACAAACCTAGACCACCAGCGCCGAACGAGTCGCCGATCGCATCACCCCACATGTTGCCACGTGCGCTGAGCGGATCGTTGCCGAGCGAGTCATCGCGACCCCACGGAGCGGTCGGTGCATTGGGATCACCACCGGCACCTGCGTTGAGCAGACCGATCATGCCGAACTCAGCAGCGTCACGCAGAGCCGCTTGACGCGCGATGTGCGGGTCGGCGTTGTCCTTCGGTCCTTGGACGCCAAACTTGTTGCCCGACGCCTTGGTGTTCGGATTCCCCATGGAACCCTCTTCACCCTTCGCGCGCGTGCCCGTGCCGCCTTCTTTGTTGTCGGCGCTGCTCTCGGCAGTTTCCTCCGGCTTCTTCTCTTCCTGCTCTTTTTCAGCAGCCGCATTGAGGTACTGCTGGATCATGAACTTCTGCTCATCCGAGATGCCGTCTTCACCCGACGCTCCAAGCGGCGGCATGAAGAACGCCATCGCAGCGAGCAAGCCGAGATGCACAGCCGCGGACAAACCGTGGTACATGTACCCCTGCGCGTCGAAACTGAAGTGCCCAGCAACCACGCGGCCCGCATTGACCGTCGAGACCTGGAAGATCAAACCGTCGACCTCGATGCGCGCCTTGGATCCAGCCGGCAACGCCACCTGCATCGCGCCGGAAAGCTCCGAGCAAGGCGTCGCTTTGCCGCCGTCAATCGCTTGCTGAACCGTCATCTTGGGTTGACCCGGAAACTCGATCGTGCCCGTCGCCTTCGGCAAGAGCACGGCGTAAACGGATCCACCACTGGCAAGCACCACCGGAGCGCGCGTCGTGCCGATCTTCTCTTGCGGCACGTAGTAATCGCACGAGTAGCCTTTGCCCTTTTCTTCACCGACGTAATACGAGCGCGGCGGAGTCAAGTGCGAAACGTGCAGGATCGTTTGATCCCAAATGATCATCACTTCGACAGTTGCCGACGGCGTCTCGACCTCTTCGTTCGGGACGTCAGGACCGCTCTTGACAAGCTGGTACGTGTATGACCCCTCGGGTGCGTCGTGCGGAACCTCGTCGTGCGAGTGAGCCTTCGGTTGGGCGAACGGGTTGTTCGAGCCAAACGGATCGGGTGCTCCGAACGGGTTTGCCGCTGCAAACGGCGTTGCAGCAGGCGCAGCAAACGGGTTTGCCGCAGGAGCACCACCACCAAACGGATTGGCCGCCGGAGCCGCAAACGGATTGGCACCCGCAGGCTTCGCGGCACCCGCCGCCATCGCGACCGGCTCGGCCTTTTCGAGCACCAGCTTGGTGCCGCCGATCTGCAGTTGATCGTTGACCTTGATCTTGACCTTGTTGACCCGCGCGCCGTTGACGAGCGTGCCCGGCTCGTTGCCCAGATCGATCAGCGTGATGTCGTCAGGCGACGCCACTTCGATGACCGCATGCATGCGTGATGCAAGCTCGTCGTCGACACGAAGATGGCTCTTCGGATCCTTTCCAACCTTGACGATGTCCTGCGCTACCGTCTCTCGCCGCACGAGCGCTTCGTTCTGATAAAGCGCGAACGTGAGAGCGACCTTTTGCTTGCCTTCCATCGTGAGCCAACCTTCCCTATCTAATTCGTCTCGCCGTGGCCCGCCGTGACCTACGACGCGCTTATCGAAGCATCCGAACTGCGCACTGCTCAACCACCCGCCCGGCCCGTTTCGCTAAGCAACACTCGTGATTCCATCACACTTGACGCGGGCAAACCAACGCCGATCGCTCGAGTCGCTCGATCCCGTCACAAGTTCTCGACAGACTTCAACATCTCCGGCACGAACGTCGTGCGGGGACGAATCAGCGTCGTACGAACCGGTCCAGGACGAACCCGAATGGTCGCGTCATTGGGACCAAAACCACCGGCAGCGAGCGGGTCGTCAGTGAACTCGTAGCCGTACCCGTCGTCCTTCTTCTTGTCTTTGCCTTGCGCAAACGCCAGCGAAGACACGAGAAGTACGCTCATTGCACCAATCAGCGCAGCACCCAAACGCGTCGACTTCTTCATCGCTCAGCCTCCATTCGCGGAAATATCAGAGAAACCGTACCGTGCTCTGGCCAGCCAGATCAACGGAAAACCTGCATCTACGCTGCTCGAGAATTCCGACGTCCCACACGCCTTCGATTCCCGACGCCATCCAAAGTTCCTGACCGAATAAAGAAATGGGCCCGTCGTGCAACATCACCACGGGCCCACTCAACTTCATTGCGGCGGCGCCGCCCCTCCCTCGGGGGGCTTCTCGCCACCAGCGCCTTCTTCGCCACCCTTGGCTTCCGCTTCCGCAGCTCGCTGCTTCGCGTCCGCCTCGGCTGTCTTGCGCTCAGCCTCGGTCTGCTTGTTGAAGTCGATGATCTGCTGGATCTCTTCCATGCGCTCCTTCGAGCGCTTCACCGCTTCCGCATACTCGGGCGCAGCACCAGCCTTTTTGATGAACTCCGCAAAGAGCACCCTGGCAGACGCAAGCACTTGCTCGGCATCCTTGCCACCGCTCTTGGCCTTGTACTCCTGCGTGAGAATCGCGTCGTTGTAATACGTCTCGGCGCGATCCGGCGCGATTCGCTTCGCTTCGGCAATCTCGGCCGCTGCAGCCGGGACCATCTTGTCGAAATTCGCGTCGTCGATTTGACCACGCAATGCCAACGCCAATCCGAGACGGGCATCGAAATCGTTCGGACGCATCTTGAGCGCCGCACGATACGCTTCCTCCGCTTGCTCGAAACCGCGGAATTGGAGATTCACGGCCGCGTAATTCATCTGCGCTTCGTAGAACGTCGGATCGAGCTGCCGAGCGCGATTGAACGAGCTCACTGCCGAGTTCAAGTTCGACAGTTCGACCTGAATCATGCCGGCCGTATTGTGGATCGGAGCATAATTCGGGTTCTTACGAACGGCCTGCGAACACACGAGAGCCGCGAGATCGAGCGCTTGCGTCTCGACCTTCTTCTCTTTGCCCGCAGCACCTCGACCGCCCTTCTTTGAAGTGCGACCCGCTTTTTGCTTCGCCGCCTCCATATAGAGCAACGCAAGGAGATTGAACGCGGGCAAATACCCGTCGTCAATGGCCAGCGCGCTTTGAGCATAACGCTTGGCGTTCTGCATGTCCGTGCGCGAATCCTTATCGGGATTCGGGTTGTTACGCTTCATGTGCAGCATGCCGAGCTGCACGAGACCTTCGACATTCTGGAATCGAGCATCGACGACGGCTGCTTGCGTCAACTCCGCAATGGCCTTGTCGATATCTTTTTCGCCAGACGCCGCAAATTCGTAAATCGCCAACTGAACCCGAGCTCGGTGGAACTTGGGATCCGCCTTGAGCGCCTGCTGGAAGTATTCCTTTGCCTTCGCTTCATTCTTGCAGCGCTGCCAAGAAACCCCGGCGTTGTAGATGGCTTCGATGAACTTCTTGTCCTGCTCGTCCGCAGCATCCAAGAAGATCTTCGCCGCTCCCTCGCAAGCAGCCTCATTCCAATCGCCCGCCTTGTCGTGCTTGGCGAATGCCTCGAGGCCGTCCTTGTACCGACCCGCCGCAGCAACGGACACTGCATTGCCCTTGCTGTCGGTGACCTTGGTGCCGGTTATCGGATTAACCGCGTCTTTGCCACCACCACCGGCACCGCCACCACCGCAGCCAATCGCCGTAGCGAAGACCGAAGCCGCCAACAGAATTGATAGTCGCTTCATGGCTTCCTCCATCACTCCTTCGGCTTGTTGGCCGGCTTGTCAGCAGCTTTGTCCGCAGGCTTTTCGGCAGGCGCATCGATTGCCGCCGCGAAAGCCGACCCGTCCATGTTGAGCGGCTGAGCCTTGTCGCTCATACCCGAGTTCACGCGCGACGGAACGTCCTTGAATTCGTCGACCAAGTGGTATTCCGCGCCGTAGTTCTTCGACAACCACACCTCGCATGCACGCGAGTATTCATCGAAGAATTGGAACTTGATCGAGTAATCGAGACACGTCTTGTACGCGCTCTTCGCCATCTGCTTCTGCGGCTCGCTGGCCTCGTCGAGTTTCGCGAAGTATTCACCACGAAGCTCGGGAAAGCTGAGGTCGGTGCCAGGAACCATGCCATTGCCCTTCCATTCTTTCGGAATGGGAGCTGCACGGAACTCGGCAACGAACTTGCCCCACACCAAACCGACGCGTGAACCGGCTGCGATAACCCATCGCGGAGGCGGTGCAGGCTGCAGATTGACGATTTGGCGATATTCATCGGCCAACGTTTCAATTGCCGGCCGCTTCTTCTTGATCCACTCCGTGACCTTGACGTTGATGTGCTTCAGCACGTCTTCGCGTTGGCCATTGCCCTTGTATTCAGGGAACTTGATCTTATCGACTTCCTTGCGCTTCAGTTCGGCAAAGAAGAACATTGCCTCGCCAACGGCCGTCAGCGACTTCGTCATGCGACGAATCTTCTCATCTTCACCGCCGCCGATGGCATCGAGCTTCTTGAGAGCCGCTTGCGGGTCCTTCCAATAACCACGCACCTTGTTGTATTCGGGCGTTGCGCTGGAGGGGTTATTGATCTTCATGTACACGCGAGCGAGCGTTGCATGCGCCTGAATCACGATATCGAACGTCGCATTCTTATCGATTTGCGACATCGCACCGGAGATCCGCTTGCGAGCATTCTCCCAATCTTCTTTTTCCGCGTAATGCGCACCGATCGCGAACGCAATCTGCGCAGCTTGTGCCGGCTTCTGCGAACCGTAGTTCTTTCCAAAAAGCTCGGCGTCCCGGATGGCTTGATCTTCCTGACCAAGACCCAAGCGCAGAACGACGGCGTCCTGGAGCGCCTCAGGAGCCTTCTCCATCTTCGGATTTTCCGTGGCAAACCGCTCGTACCAGTTCGCGGCTTCGTCGTACACCGCAATGGCCTGGTAGTTACCACCAATCTCGTAAACCGACTTCTTGGCAAGCTCGGTTTTATTGAGGTTGTACTTCGGGTTGAGCAGGATCTGGCGCGCTGCGATGGACTTCGCAATCAGACGCGCGGCCTGGAAAGCACGAGCGGCGTTATAGAGAATTTCTTCGCTCTTCTCGCACGACGCTTCCTTCTTTTCGCATGGCCCCTCGCCGTACTTCTTCCACAGCTCCATGTACGCTTGGGCGCCTCTTTCGTACATCTTGATGGTGTCTACACCACCGCTGCCCGCGTCCGCTGCCTTGACCAGCTCTTGCGCTGCCAAACGCTCGATGTCGCGCTGGATGCGAGCAAGAATGCCGCATTGCTCGGCATTGTCTTTCTCTTTGCCCTTCGTGCAGTACAGCTCGATGAACTTGGGCACATCACCCGCCATGTCGGTAAAACACGACGGACGAGCAGGTTCCGAATTCGAACCGAGAATGTTCAAGCTTTCGAGGTAGAGCTGCGTCGCGTAAATGCCCACGTCCTTGTCGGAGTGAGTCATGGCAATGTCGCGGAACGCGTATCCCGCCTCTTCCCAATGCTGCGCCTCGAAATACGTGCGGGCACGCGCGTACTTCACCTCGACGTAGTTTTCTTGGGCTTCCTTGTCGTTCTCGGGAGGCTTGATGTAGCAAATATACCGATTGAAGGCATTCAGCATGCCCTTCTGATTATCGGTGAATTGCTTCTGCGCATATTTGGCCTTGTCAGCCGCTACGCCTTTCTTGTCTTTCTTGCCATCCGCCGAGCTGGGAAGATTGCCAGTGCCCTTCTTCTCCGAACCGTCCTTGTGCAACTCGGTGTAGATGTTCTGGTAGCAAAGCACGGCAGCGAATGCAGCTTCCGGCGCCAGCGGGCCCGCCGGATCCTCAGCAACGACCGCATCGAATGCAGGACCGCACTTCGCCCAGTCCTTGTTGAAGTACAGAAGGTCGGCCATTGCGTATTTGATCTTGAATACGTTCGGCCAGTCTTCCTTCACGATGCGCGGGAATTCGAATTTCGCGAATTGCTCTTGCTTGAACGAGCCCACGACTTGCCCGTAAAGGGTCGCCGCGAGGGTCATCGTATTCTTGTCGCCCGTACCGCGAACACCGCCTGAGCCGACGGCCTCGAGATGCCAAGCCATTGCCGTTTCCGTCAAAAGCCCTGCGGTCGAATTCGAGCACTTGAGCTTGACGTCATCCGGATGACCTTCCGCAACGAACTTATTGTGCACCTCGAGCATTCGGTCGAGCTCTTCTTTGACGCCCGCCTTGTTGCCCGATTTCATCGCCAGAGTGGCTTCGGTGATGTGCCCCTGGTACTTGCAGAAGCGCGGCCCCTTGTCGCGTACCATGAGGTCGCGATAAAGCTCGATACCTTCCTTGTAATGGCCGGTATCGAGATAGTTCTGGCCGAGATCATCGAGCATCTTCAGCGTTTTTTCATTCTCGATGCCCGTGTCACCCGAAAGCGGCTTGAAGAAGTCGTGAGCTGCTTTGGGAGAACCGCCGAGCGCATAAACGGGAACGATATCGCGACGCGCCGAAACCGCGAGCTGTGCCGCGTTCGGAAGGGTCGAATACTGCGTGCCGTATTCGATCGTCTTCTTGAACTCCGCAATCGACTTCAAGAAGTCGCCCATGTTCCAATAGACGTATCCGAGCTTGTAATGGGCGTACCCCCAAACCTTGTTATCAGGTGCGGGGTATTTGATGACTTCCGAATACGACTGCCGCGCAGTTTCCCATTTCGATGGATCGCCCTGTGCTTCATTGAAGAACAATTCACCGAACGCGAGATACGCATTCGGAATGTACTTCGATTGAGGCCAGTTCTGAATCAGCTCGTAATAGACCGTGCGAGCTTCTTCGAGCGCCTTGGGCGTACCCGTTTGCTCGTATTCGTACGCGAGGTAATACAAGACTTCGTCGGTGCATCCGGTGCTCTTCGACGGATCCGCGGCATTGGTGCTCTGACACCACTTCGGATACTGGCTCTTTAGCTGCTTGTAATACTTGATGGCGTTTTCACGCGCCAAAGCAAGCATCTTGTCAGCTTTGCCGGACTCCTCGCGATATGCCTTCTCTTTGGCATCCTTCTTCGCCTTGGCCTCGTCAGCCTTGATGGCTTGTTCCGTCTTGTCACGGAACGCAGCAGCCTCGAGCTCGACGTAACCTTCCGCCAAGCGCCGCATCAACTTCGGACGGTCCGAAGATCCCTTGGGCGTGGTCCCAAAGAGCGACTCGACCTGTTGGATTTCGGTGATCAGAAGTTGGCGCGACTTGTCCTTGAGACGAGCACGACGCTCGTCACGCTGCGCCGCGTTCATCGAGGCCGTCGGATTGACGGGCGTACGCTGATCCTCGCGCTTTTTTAACTGCACCTGCTGCGGAGCGGATTTGAAGCTCATCGCCGGCTTCTTGCCGGCACCTTGCTTCAGCGATCCACCGGGGCACTGCGCGAGATTGTCTTTGGCCTGCTGCGGGATGCACTCGTCGGCGGCCGACGCCGGCCCAACGACCGAAGCGACGGTACTCAGACCCGCCGCTACGACCGCTAGACGCATCGTCCGAAGCACACCCACGTTCGACTGCTTCATCGTCGTCATCTCCTCACCTGAAACTCGCCATCCGGAAGTGCTCGGACTTCCGTTTGCCCCCTAAAACGCGGCGGTCGGACGCCGTTGCCAATCATCATCTTGCTGCCCTACTTGCCGCACTTCGACTGGACGACCTGACGGTAGAACCCGAGTTCGTCGCGCCAGTACTCGCCATAGAACGGCCACAAGACATGCTCTTCATCCGGCTTGACTTGGCCGAACACGAGCGATTCTTCCTTCGTGAGCTGACCGCTGACGACCTCTGAATCGAGCTTGCTTCGTTCAGCCGACGTGATGTCGATCAAGATCTTCGACGCGTTACGAAGGTGCTCGTTGAGTTCGTCGAGGTACCGCTGGTAGCGATCGCGAGCGAGAGTGCCTGCGTTGCGCACAGCAAGATCGCGAGCGAACGTGAGCGCATCGGTAACGTCTCCACCGAGCGGCGACGTGCGGAATGCAGCCGGCGCTTTCTTGAAGCGCGCATCTTCTTCATCGAGCACGCGGACGTACTCGAGGTTGCGCAGCAGTTGACGATCGGAGAACGCGTTCTCGACGATCGGCTTGAGCGTCGGCGACAGCGTTGCTTTGCCCGAGCGTACGTCCTTCAAGAACTCGAAGAACTTCGCTTCCGACTCTTCGCCCTTGAACCGATTCAAGATCGACTCGAACTCTTTCTTGATCGGCTCGTAACGCTTGCGCATCTTCGCCACGATCGTCGTTGCATCTTCGTACTGACAGATCGTGAACGCGATGACGGCCTTGAGAATGTCGGCTTCCGGATAGAACGCGTTCGGGAAGTAGGGCGATTCGATCGTGTGGATGTTGCCGAGCGCGTGCGGGTAGTCGCCGGCCATGAAGTACGCCCATGACTGCTCGAAGAGTGCGTCGAGCCAGTACTCGCTCGCGACGTCGACGCGGTTCCAGTACTTGACAGCGGCGCTGAGCTTGTTGCCATCGATCCGCGGCACGTTGTTGTCGTCGAGGCGAATCGATGCCGAGTAGTACGTGCGGGCCATCGAGAGGAACGCGAGATCGCGCATGCGGCTCTCGTCCTCGACACCTTCCACGCCTTCGTCGAGCGCTTTCACGATTTGCTGGAACGACTTGATCGCGGGAACCGACTTGCGCGCCTGCACGTGCGAGATGCCCGTGAAGAACTGCGCTTGCACGTAGTACTTGCTGTTCTTCTCGACCTTGTCGAACAAGTCGACGGCTTCGTCGTAGTTGCGATTGCGGTACTTGTAACGACCGAGCAAGTAGTTGAGTTGCCAGAAGAGATTCTTCTGCTGCGGGTTATTGAAGCGCGCGATCTGCTCGGTCTTGTACTTGCCTACGCGCTCGATGATGTCTGCAGGCTCGGGCAGTTGTGTCGCGAGCTTGGAGAGCCAAAGGAGCGTTTCGTTGAACTTGAGGTGATTCTGCTTGTCCGCGATCTCGGAGAAGATCGCGTAGCTGGCCTGGTAGAACTGCAAGTTGTAGAGGGCGACGGCGAGGTGGTACTGGGCAATTTGCTTGTTGCCCTCGTCGTCGCCCGTTTCGCCGTCTACGACACGCTTGAGGATCAGAGCTGCTTCGCTCCAACGATCCGCGTCGAAGAGACGTTTGGCCTGAGCCCCCTCTTCGGTCATTTGACCAGCGGTTACGGGCCCATCGACTTCTTCATCGAGCTGGATCTCTTTGGGAGCGGCTTTGCCGCCACCTTTGCCAGCGTCTTTCGCGCCCCCTTTGCCCGCAGCAGCGGCAGCGGCCGGCTTGCCTTTGTTCTGGGCCTGGGCCGTGGGTGCCACTAGCAGGGCAGAGGCAAGGAGACAGAGAGTTGCAAGCCCTTTCCGCATTCGTCGTTCCTCTTCGTTTCGGAAGGTTGAGGTGCTCGATGCCTGACCGGCATCACCGCCTAAGCACCTTGAATCGCCAAGATCTCTCGATCTCGAGTGAACAAGGCCTACCAACTGCGCGTCTCCCCGGACAACCGTCACCGGAGAGCGCGACCGCAAAATCAGTGAGAATCAGTGGATCTTGATGCTTGGCGGCGGATGGTAAAAGGTTGGAGTTCAGCTTGTCAAGCGGGCCTTTCCGCGCCTGACGCACT
>CAZETM010000036.1:0-27522 GCA_964514885.1 uncultured Polyangium sp.
TACGAGCGCAACGGAGTCATGACCACCGAGCTTCCGCAGAACGGCGACAAACTCGTCGGTCGTTAAGGCGTAGGTTCGGTTAGACGAACCGCGGCAGGCAAGTCGACTTCGAACACCGTGCCTTGGTTTGGTAGGACAAACGCGCGAATGTGACCTCCGTGCGACGTGACGATGTTGCGCACGATGCTGAGCCCAAGACCCGTACCCATGCTGGTGGGTTTGGTCGTGAAGTAAGGCTCGAAGATTTTCTGTAAGTGCTCGGGAGCGATGCCATGCCCTTCGTCCGCCACATGGATTCGTACGTGATCGCCTGGGGACACGAGGCTGGTTTGGATGGTCAAACGACCTCCTCGATCACGCATCGCATGCGCGGCATTCGTGAAGAGGTTGACGAAGATTTGAGTGAGTTGTCCCGAAGCGCCGAGCACTGCGGGAACATCGCCAAAGGCTCGCTCGATGGCCACGCGGCACTCACCGAGCACGTGGTCGCAGAAGACGAGCGCTTGTTCGATGACGTCGTGGATCGCGACCTCCGCGAGCACCGTTTTTCCGGGCCGCACGTAGGCAAGCAAGTCGCGAGACAGTATGCGGATCCGTTCCGCGGATTCGCTGATACGTGCGAGGCGCTCGGCATCGGCTGAGTCAGAACCCGATCGCAACGCCTTTTTGTGGAGGTAGTCCGAGTACGCGACGATGGACGTGAGCGGATTGTTCAGTTCGTGCACGATCTCCGCCGCGAGCTGCCCAAACGAAGCAAGTCGACAGGTGTGCATGATCTTCGCCTGTACACGCGCGCGATGAATCGCAGCTCCAATTGTCATGACGAACCTTCCGACAAACCATTCGAGAGGTGCGTCCGGATAAACTCGTGCTCGATCGTCCGCAGCTAGATGCAGCGTCGCGCCGCCCTCGCCGGGAATGTCGACAATTCGTTCGTGCTCAAAGCTTGTGAAGAGCCTCGTTGCGTCTTCGCCACCACCTTCGAGGCTTCGCGCAGAGCAACGGACGATGACGGGCGCACCTTCGCCCGCAGGCACACGAACTCCGATGGTTACGTCCGGTAAAACGTCCGCAGCGATGGCGATGAACGTGTCCACAATCCGCTCGATATCGGCATCCGGAGCAAGCTCGCAGGATGCAACGAGCAACCGATCGATAGCGTCACCAACGGTGGGCATGGCTCAGGAGAATAGATCGCCTGATGGAGAGTTTTTGACCGGCATGGGCCTACCGAGGTGTTCGTAGGCTTTGCGCGTCGCGATGCGACCGCGAGGTGTGCGCCCAAGGAACCCTTGCTGCAGTAGATACGGTTCGTAAACGTCTTCGATCGTGTCGCGAGGCTCGCTGAGCGCAGCAGCGATCGTGTCGATACCGACAGGCCCGCCGTCGTACGTCTCGATGATGACGAGCAGCAGGCGACGATCCATTTCATCGAGCCCCGCCGTGTCGATCTCCAAGCGGTCAGCAGTCATGTTCGCGATTTGCGCGTTGATGCTGCCGGTGCCGACAACTTCGGCGAAGTCGCGAGCGCGTCGTAAGAGACGATTGGCTACGCGCGGAGTGCCTCGCGAACGAGCTGCAAGAGCGCGCGCACCTTCGGGCTCGATCGGCACGTGGACCAAGCTCGCGCTGCGCATGATGATGCGTTGCAAGTCCTCGACCGGGTAGTAGTCGAGGCGCACGACGTAACCAAAACGCGAGAGCAACGGAGCCGTGAGCAGACCTGTGCGAGTGGTTGCTCCAATCAACGTAAATGGTTTGAGTGCCAACTGAAGCGTCGTCGCATACGGACCATCGCCCGTCATGATGTCGATCTTGAAGCCTTCGATGGCCGGATAAAGGCTCTCTTCAACGGCGGGTGTGAGCCGGTGAATTTCGTCGATGAAGAGCACGTCGCGTGCTTCGAGCTTGGTCAGCAGTCCAGCCAGAGCTCCCTTGTGCTCGATAGCCGGACCGCTCGTAGTGTGGAGCGTGACGCCCATCTCGCGCGCAACGATGTGCGCGAGCGTCGTTTTTCCAAGGCCCGGCGGACCGCAGAAGAGCGTGTGATCGACGGGTTCTTTCCTGCGCTTCGCCGCTTCGACGAACACCTTCAAGTTTTGACGGTGTTTGTCCTGACCGATGTACTCGTCGAGTGAATCAGGGCGAAAGAGCCGATCGAAGCGGTCATCATCCTCGATAGGCGCGGGCGTCATCACGCGCTCGGACATGACGTGGACGTAGCTCGTACGCTGTTCAAAGGGAAGCCGCGCGCGGAAACGTGGTCAACCGAGGGCAGGTTTGGAGGAAAGTCGAGGACGTCTCCCCGGTACCGCGAGAGGCAAAAAACACTGCACGATGGGCGCGCCGTCAGATGTTCCTTCGACAGTGACCGACCCACCATGCAGCTCGACGATGGATCGGGCGAGGCTCAAACCGAGCGTGAGACTGCGGCCACGAGAGGTGGCGCGACGTGCGAAGAGAGCCTCGATTTCCGCAGGTGTGGAGTTGCGACTTCCAAGCTCGACGTCGATGCGTACACCTTGCTCGGGCCCCGAAGGTCGGGTCGCTCGAACGCGAACGGAATGGCCTTTCGGATCTGCAGAGGCCGTGCGTATCGCGTGACCGATGACGAGAGCAATCGCGCGTGCTGCATACACCGGATCGACGGGCACAGGCGGCAGTCCCTCGGCTACTTCGACGACGACTTCTTGATGCGAGTCTGCGGCAAGCTCGCGGGCTCGACGCACTGCTTCGGTTGCGAGTTGTGCAACTTCGACCGGGCGCGGAAGCAGCGTGAGCTGCCCGGCTTCGACACGTGCCGTGTCCAAGATGGACTCGATGAGGCCGAGTAGCTCGCGACCTCGATTTTCGATGAGCGCCAAACTCTCGCGCTGAGTCGACGTCAGCTCTTCGCGTCCCACGAGTTCGGTAAAACCCAGGACCGCGTTGAGCGGACTTTTGAGATCGTGACTGACGCTGGCGAAGAGGAGTCCACGCATGCGTTGCGCTGCTTCTTGTGCATCGAGAGCACGCTCTTGAGCGCCGGCGAAGATGCGAAAACGTTCGGCCAGCACTTCGATGGCTCGACCAAGATTCGCCACGAGGCGGAACCTTGCAGGACGAGCGATCTCTGTTCCGCCACGTAAAACACTGTCAGTCCCAAGCAAGCGGACACGAAACGTGGCGAGCTTCAAGTCATCGGACAAGGCGCGACCGATGAGCGCACCGAGGATCGCTGCGAGCAAACCGAACGCGAGCGCGATGGTGGCTCCTTCCTTGGTGATCGCCGGATCGAGATCTGCCGTGAAGCGCACGTCGGCTTGACCTGCTTCGAGCGGGATGCTGAGCAGCAGTTCGCCATCGGTTTCACGGGTAAAACTCGGATCGCCTTCGAGACGAGGCCCGGTGATCCGCGCGAGAAATCCGTATTGCGCTGCCGCTGCAACGGCGTCTTCCGTCACGTCTTTCTTGCCGGGTGATGCTCCCGGATCGAGTGCGATACGTGCGAGCAGTAGCGCAGTGTTCTTGCGACTTTGCTCAAGGAGCGTACGCATGTGCGCGTGCGTGATGAGCACTGCGCCAACACCGACGAGCGCGACGGGAGCAACGACGGCGATCAGAAACTTCTGCAACAGTTTGCGTCGTGGGATCTGATGAAATTCCTGCGACTCGAGCAGACTCGTGATCGGGTCGACGGGCGCCAGATCGAGAACTCGAATCGTCGCCGCGCGAATGAGCACGTAGTGGATGAGCGACGAAGCGCCGATGATCGTGATCGATAGGATGAGCAAACTGATCGCGCGACCTTGATCGAGTTTTTCCGGACGCACACCGGGGATGAGACCGAACGCGTGCACGGTTGCGCAGACTGCGAAGAAGCGAAACGTGAGAGCACTCGGTAGCGCCACCAAGTTACGGATTTGCTGTGCGCCGATCGGCTGCACCGGGATCGTCGATGCACCGAAGATCGCTTGGTTCCTACGGAGGCGAAGGATCGCCACGAGGGTGCTGATCAAGAGCGCCACGATGGCCAGCTCGAGCCCCAGGACGAGCACGCTGATGGTCATGGGCCAGTCGAGCACCAGCAAGTTTGGCGCAAACAAGGCGATCGCTGCGTGACATCCAAGGCCGGTGAGGATCTGGCGAGCAAGGACTGCACGGGCAAACGCGCGCGCGGTGTCGATCATGCCGTTTCCTCCGGTGAAGGCGGTGGTAGCGGCTCGAGAGCATCTGGCGCTTCACCTCGTGATGGCGGTGGGTACGATCCCAAATCGTTCGAGTCCGTAGGAATTCCGTTGTCCGGCGCTTGATTGGCTTCGCACCGCGGAAGCGCCACGGTGAACGTGGAGCCACGTCCCATCTCGCTCGTGACGTCGATCGTCCCGCCATGCATCAAGACGAGACGCTTGGTGATCGCCAAACCCAGTCCTGTTCCACCGCGTGAGCGGCCATCACCGAGCTGCCGATATTCCTCGAAGATCGCTGCCGTTTGTTCGCGTGGAATGCCCGGTCCCGTATCGCGCACGACGATGAGCACGAACGATCCTCGTGCTTCGATACGCACGGTCACCGAGCCACGCGTGGTGAACTTCGTCGCGTTCGAGACGAGGTTCGTCAGAATTTGTCGCACCCGACGTTTGTCCGCGAACGCGAACAGGCCGCTCGTGCCTTCAACGGCGAGCGCGAGGGGCTTGTTCGCCACCGTCGCAGTCGCTTCACGCACGACTTGTTCGGCTATCTCGCGAACAGCCACAGGCCGACGTGAAAGCTGCAAGGTGCCTGTCTCGAGCGCCGACAGCTCGAGGATGTCGTCGATGAGTTGTCGTAAGTGCTCACCGCTCGTTCGTATGACTGCCAAGTATTCGCGAGCTTCGTCGCTTAGCGGCCCATCGACTTCGCTTTCGAGCACGTGGGCAAACCCGAGGATCGCGTTGAGCGGCGTGCGCAACTCGTGGCTGAGCCCTGCAAGAAATGCCGACCGCTCCTTGTCCATGTCGGAGGCTTGCACAAGGTCTGCGCGATAGGTCCGTTCTGCCGCGGCAAACCTGGTCACGAGCACGTTGAACGACGCAGTCAACACACCGACCTGATCGAGCGATCGAATCGGAATCATTCGACCTGTTGGCGCTGTATCGGGACGCGCCATGTCGACGATTCGATCGCGCACGTAGTCGACATCATCGCGAAGCTGACGGCTGAACGCATGAGCCACGGCCACGGCAACGCCGAGCAGCAGCACGGTCAGTGCCGTGACGCCGTTGACGAGCTGCACGTATCCTGGTGGTGGATCTGGTGCCGAGACAAACGCGAGCACGGAGATCGCATCGAGCGGAGGATTGAGCGCACGTGCGGCAAAACGAACACGCCCCAAGGCCGTACGTGTTTCACCACTGCCCGCTTGAAGCATTCGCTGCACTTCGGATTTCGTTGGAGCACCAAAGCTTTCGTCGACGAGGATCTGTCCGCCTTGCACGACGACAAGCAGTTCGGTGCCGCTTCGACGCGCGGCTCGCCCAACGATTTCGCTACGCTCTTCGACCGTGGCCGAACGCATTTTCTCAGCGAGCGTGCCTGCGAGCGCGTCCGCACGTAACGCGGCCGCATCATCACTGAGACGACCCAGTTGGCGAATGCCAAGGATCGCGATCGCAACTGCCGTGGCGAGGCCGATCAACAGCACCAATGCAGGCGCAACCGGCAAGAGCGGGAGAGCACCGCGGAACAGTCGGAGCGAAGTACGCCGCACGTGAGACTCGTTTAGTCCGGACGCGGATCCGTTGCCAGCAGTGCGAAAACACCGTGGTCGAGCCACCTGCCATCACACCACTCGGCTTGCCGCGAGATGCCTTCGAAACGGAAACCCAAGCGACTGATGACTCGTTGGGATGCGTGGTTGTCGGTCGCCGCCGCTACGCGCACGCGATGCGCGCCCATGTAACGGAAAGCAAACTCGAGCGCCGCTCGTGCAGCTTCAGTCATGAGACCGCGACGCATGCCTTCTTTGCGCAGCCAATAACCAAGGTCGCACGTGCGATGAATGTGCACGCACGATTCGAGACCCACGACGCCGAGGAACGTTCGACCCGCACGCTCACGAATCGTGAAGCGTAGAGCGCGACCGTTGTCCCAGTCGGCAACGCACGCCTCGGTGAACCGAATGCTCGATGAAGGCTCGGTGTAGAACTGCACCCACGGAAGCCACTTTTGCAGAACCGGCCTCGACCCGTTCACGGCGAGCCAAACCTCTTGCGAATCCGCAGGGTCGACGGGCGCAAGCGTGAGCCTGTCGGTCTCGATGGGACGAGCGCGAAGGTCAGCCCTGGGAGGAACGATGAGCGTATGGTTCACGGGCAAACGAATCGTGCGACGTAAGGCTCGAGTTGCCCGGCTTCGAAGTCGAGCCACGCCATGAGCCACTCACCAGTAGTTTTACCGGAAACGATCGATGCGGCTGGCTGCGCTCCGCTGATACGAGCGACCTTCGCAGTAGCCCCAACGTCGGAACGAGTGAGCGGAGCGGTCATGATGCCGCCCTTCTCGAACCACACGACACGCGCATTGCCCTCAGCGTCGATCGCAACGGAGGGATGCCCGCCTGACTTGCTGAACTTGTTGCGCCACAGCGGTTGAGCCGTTGCCGGATCGATGAGCGCAGCGGAGACGCCACCAAAATTATCGATGTCCCACGCGAGGTAACAAGCGTCTTTGGAGCACGCGAGCGAAGAGGTGTCTGCACGGGACTTGTCGGTGTTGACGACGATCGTCTCGCCGATCCAATGGTCGGAGTTCTCGGCCTTCTTGCGCGGTTCGACGTTCTTGCCGAGGTCCGCGAGCGGCACTCGCATGCGGTAGATGGTTTGTTGCGGCGGTCGTTCGAGACGAAACGCGATCTGTACGGCATCACCGACAACCGCAACTTGCGGCAAACGAATGCGCGGCTTTTGTAAACCGCTCGGTGCGAAGTCCGTCGCGCGAGTGATCTCGCTCAGCGGTTCGAGCTTTGCGGACAAACGCCGCACGAACAGCTCTTCACTTCCGGTCTCGATCTCGGCAGCCCAGACAGCCACGTACGTTCCATCAGGTGCGCGTGCGATCGACGATCCAGAACTCGGCGCCTTCAGCGGACCGATGCTCAACATCGGACTGCCGATGGTTCCATCTGCGCCGATCAGACGACCATGCACGCCGGCATCAACGCCACGTCCGTCGGTGTAAATGAGCGCAAGGTCAGAGCCTCGAGCAATGAGCACGGGGCGATTCACGGCCCCACCTTCAGGCGTGACGTCGATAGGATCGGCAACCGTGCGCAGCGCATCGTCGAGCACGGCCGTGTACGCGCGTTCGAGTCCTTCGTGCGAATCGGTCCACGTTATGACCGGACCGTTGGGGCCCAAAGCAATCGATGGACGACCGGCGGATGCACGCCTGGGTGATACCGTCTGAAGATCGTACGTACGTGGACGACCTAGACCCGTCAGCGTGCAAGGCGACTTCGCTGCCGCGGATGCAATGGCCACCTGCACGTGCTCGAGCATCGTTCGAGGCACGCCGTGACCACCTTTGTCGAAGGCATCCTTGAGTTGCTTCAGGGCGCCCCTGTGGTCGCGTTTCGTGAGCGTTTCTTGCGCATCGGAAACAAGCGTTCGCCATGGAAGCACCGGCGCGGTTGGCTCGGCGGGTACCGCTTTCGCAGTTGGCACAGCAGATGCCGGAGCAGACGCGGTCGCCGCGAGAGCCGAAGCTGACGTCGCCGTCACGGTCGTTTGCGGATCCGTTTGCAGGTTCGACCAGGCAACGTACCCACCGCCGCCAAGAACCATCGTGACCGCACCGACCGCGAGCATCATGCCCAAACGCGATCGTTTTTCCTTTGAAACCTTCGTCGTTCCCGTCGTCTGTTCGGGCCCACGCGGAGGCGCTTCGAACGTGGCTGTCGTCCCTCGCGGCGCTCCATCGGGAGCCGGTGGCAACGGCGTCGTTGCTTGCGGCGTGAGCTGCATCGTCGGCGGAGGCGGCGGAACAAGCGAAAACTCGCTGTGTGCCCCCGTCTGAGGCGACCCGGGCAAGCCAGCTGCGACGCGGGGAAATGCACCACTTTGATCCATCCGAAACGCGCCCGAGCCTTCGCCTCGTGCGGCAGGATCGAGCGCCAACCAAAGCTCTTCGCCAAACTCGCGCGCCGTTTGAAAGCGTTCATCGATGCGTCGATCGAGCGCCTTGTCGAACCAGTCCTTGAACCTCGGGGGCAGATCGGGGCGATACGCGAGCGGATCGGGCACCGGTGCGCTCGCGATCTGCGCGAACGTCATGGCCACACCTTGCTCCGTTTGCCACACGGTTCGTCCAGTAAAACACTCGTAAACGATGCACGCGAGTGCCCACAGATCAGCGCGATGATCGACTGCGCCTTGGCCTCGAACCTGCTCCGGGCTCATGTACGCAGGGGTTCCGAAGACTGCGCCTTCACGGGTCAGACGTGCTTGCTTCGGATCACCTGAGCCATTGAGCGGCGTGTAAAATTTGGCCAGACCGAAGTCGAGGATCTTGGCGAGCAACGCGCCTTCTTCGTCCTTCGTGATGAAGATGTTCTCGGGCTTCAAGTCACGGTGAACGATGCTGGCCGAGTGGGCTTTGGTTAGACCACGACAAACCTGTCCAACGATCGCGAGCGTGCTCGGAATGTCGAAGTAGCGCACCTTCGTCATGCGCTCGTAGAGCGACTCGCCTTCGAGCAGTTCGAGCACGAGAAACGGCGGGCCATCTTCGAGCCGACCGGAGTCGTAAACGTCGCAGATGTACGGGCTTCGGATCGCGGCGGCTGCACGCGCTTCGCGGAAGAACCGCTCCACGACGACCATCGACGTCGTGAGTTCCTGCGCGAGCACCTTGATGGCTACACGTTTGCCGATGTCGACGTTCTCGGCCTCGTAAACAGCAGCCATCCCCCCACGACCAATCTCGCGGGTGATTCTGTACTTCTCCGACAGGATGGTACCTACCGGGATCTTCGTCGACGTCGGTGAGGCCATCAGATCATCGGGACGCGAAACGAAAGGTCGCGGCGCAAGGTTAGGCGAGCCGGCTCCAGCCAACAACTATGCGTCATACATCAATGACGATTGTACCGAACACGCGTGCATAGCGAACACAGAGTTCGCATCCGTGTCGCTGGTAGTCAGTCGGCTTGATCGCAACTGCCCCGCAATCGTCAGCCTTTTGGCGTTTGGACATACCGGAGAGCGCGTTACGAGACGGTCGAGACCGCACTTTTTTTCATGAGCCTCGGCCCTCGAAACATTCCCGAAACGTCCCTTGGCCTAGAGACGTCGCGGACCGAGCCATGAAGAAAGTCGAAGCGATCATCAAGCCGTTCAAGCTCGACGAGGTCAAAGACGCCCTCGCCGAAGTGGGTATCCAGGGCATGACGGTCACCGAAGTAAAAGGCTTCGGGCGAACGGGCGGCAAGAAGGAAGTCTACCGAGGCAGTGCCTACGTCGTGGACTTCGTTCCCAAGGTGAAGCTCGAGATTGTCGTGCCAGACCACCTCGTCGAGAGCGTCATCGATGCGATCGAGAAGAGCGCCAAGACGGGTCGGATCGGCGACGGAAAAATCTTCGTCAGCTCGATCGACGAAGCCATTCGCATCCGCACCGGAGAGCGTGGCGAAGACGCGATCTGAGCGAGTTCGACAAGACTTTGCGCACGGGTTTGTCGTGCACGTAGGAGAAGTTGGGAAGACACATGAAACCGAAAGACGTCATTCAATTCGCGAAGGAACACGACTGCAAATTCGTTGACTTCAAGTTCATCGATCTGCCCGGCATCTGGCAGCACACGACGATCCCGGTCGCTCGACTCAACGAAGACATCTTCGAAGAAGGCATCGGATTCGACGGCTCGTCGGTGCGTGGATGGCAGCCGATCAACGCCTCGGACATGATCATGACGCCCGATCCGACGACGGCGAAGATCGATCCGTTCCCGACGCAGAAGACGCTGAGCCTCATCTGCAAGATCTCCGATCCGATCACGGGTCAGCCCTACGGTCGCGACCCGCGGTACATCGCGCAAAAGGCTGAGAACCACCTGCGCTCGACGGGCATTGCCGACACCGCGTTCATGGGCCCGGAAGCCGAGTTCTTCGTGTTCGATTCAGTTCGTTACGAAAGCTCGCCGCGCACGGGGTTCTTCGAGCTCGATTCGGAAGAAGCGTCGTGGAACATGGGCAAAGCCGGCCCGAACCTCGGTCACAAAATCCGCTCGAAGGAAGGCTATTTCCCTGTCGCGCCAAACGATTCACTTGGTGACGTGCGTGCCGACATGATGACCACGCTCATCAACAGCGGGATCGAAGTCGAGGTTGGTCATCACGAAGTTGCGAGCGCTGGGCAGTGCGAGATTGGGTTCAAGTTCTCGACGCTGACGACCACGGCCGACAACTTGATGTGGTTCAAGTACGTCGTGAAGAACGTGGCCAAACGTAATGGCAAGAGCGCGACGTTCATGCCCAAGCCGCTCTTCGGAGACAACGGCAGCGGCATGCACACGCATCAGTCGTTGTGGAAGGCAGGCAAGCCTTTGTTTGCCGGCGACGGATACGCGGGTTTGTCCGATCTCGGCAGTTGGTACATCGGCGGCATTCTGAAGCATGCTCAAGCGCTTGCGGCCCTGACAAACCCCACGACCAACAGCTACCGACGCCTCGTTCCTGGTTACGAAGCTCCTGTCAACCTGGCTTATTCGAGCCGTAACCGATCGGCCGCCATCCGTATCCCGGTCGCTGCCGGTAACTCGCCAAACGGTCGGCGCATCGAGGTTCGGTTCCCGGACGCATCGTGCAACCCGTACCTGGCGTTCGCGGCGATGATGATGGCGGGTCTCGACGGGATCCAGAACCGCATCGATCCTGGTGATCCGCTCGACAAGGACATTTACGCGCTCAGCCCCGAGGAGCTGGGAGTCGTTCCCAAGTGCCCGGGATCGCTCGACCAAGCCTTGGAGGCGCTCGAAAAGGACCACGAGTTCCTTTTGCGCGGCGACGTTTTCACGCGCGACATCATCCAGACGTGGATCGACTACAAGCGCGAACGTGAGATCGATGCCGTCCGGCTCCGCCCCGTCCCGCACGAGTTCTTCCTCTACTACGACACCTGACGCACTTCTGGGGTATCCTCGCGCGAACCTGCTTTGAACCCCGGCGATCTTCTTCAGTCTCGTTACCGACTCATACGCATGCTTGGCTCAGGTGCGAGCGGAACCGTTTGGGCTGCAAAGAACGAGCTCATTGATCGCGACGTCGCGCTCAAAATTCTCCATCCCGACGTCGCGACGGACTCCGTTCAGCTCCAACGTTTCTTCAACGAAGCGAAGGCGAGTGGTCGAGTCCATAACCCCAACATCGCGGAGATCCTCGACCTCGGTCAGGCCGAGGACGGCTCGCCGTTCTTGGTGTTCGAGCTGCTTCAAGGCGAGGGGCTCGATACGTGGCTCGCTCGCGAACGAACGCTCGATCCGCGCACGTTCACCGAGCTGTTCGTAGGTGTCGTTCGAGCGCTCGAGCTGGCGCACGCGACGGGCATCATTCATCGCGACCTCAAGCCTGCGAACCTCTACGCGCATCGCGGGCCTGCGGGGCAGCTCGTGCTCAAGATTCTCGACTTCGGCATTAGCAAGATGGTCGAGGGCAACAACACGGCCGAGCACATGACGCTGACGCGCACGGGCACCGTGGTCGGATCACCGGCGTACATGAGTCCCGAGCAAGCTGCGGGGCGTGAAGACATCGACGGTCGAGCGGACGTGTGGTCGCTCGGTGTCGTGTTGTATGAAGCGCTCACGGGAACGCTTCCGCACGAAGCGCCGAACTACAACGCGCTCATGGTTCGCATCATGACGCGTGATGCGGATCCTGCGGTGTCGCGACGACCTGATCTGCCGCCGACGCTGTCGACGATCATCGATGATTGTTTGAAGCGTGAACGCGAGCGACGACCGACATCGGGTGTGCTGGCAGCGCGTCTCGAAGGTGCGTTACACGAGATGCAACCCACGCGTATGGCGGTGCCAACGGGCAATCATCCGCTCGCGCCTGCGGCCGCTGCTATGCCTTCGGTGCAACTGCTCGCGACGACTCCAGCAGCGCATGCGCAGACCACGACGAGCCAGCGTTATCAACTTTCGCCATCAGGAGCCGCGGCACCGGATCCTTGGCAAAGCAAGTTTGTCCTGGCCATCGCTGCGGGTGTGGGCGTTGCGCTCGGCATGGTTGCGCTCTTCGCGCTGAGCAAATTCTTGCTGCGTTAGCCCCCGTGGACGACGGTCCTTCGCACGAGTATTGACGACGGTTCACGAAGATCCGTTTGTCCGCGAAGGAGAATTGTCATGAAGGTTTACGGTCATCCGGCGAGCACGTGCACGCGCAAGGTTCTGTGTGTGCTCGCTGAAAAAGGCGTCAGTGCCGAGTTTGTCCTGGTCGACATCATGAAAGGCGGTCAGAAGAGCGCCGAGCACCTGGCGCGTCAGCCGTTCGGTGTCGTTCCCGTCGTCGAAGATGGTGACTTCGTGCTTTACGAGTCGCGGGCGATCATTCGGTACCTCGATGCGACGCTCGAAGGGGCGAGTTTGTCGCCGAAGGACGCGAAAGCGCGCGCGCACATGGATCAATGGATCAGCGTCGAGCAGTCGTATTTCAGCCCGCCGGCGATGAAAGCGATTCTGGAGGTATTCTTTTCACCGATGAAGGGCACGGCGCCGGATCCGGACGTGATTGCGAAGGGCAAAGCGGAAGCGTGCAAGGCGCTCGATGTTTTGGAGCGTGCGCTCGAGGGCAAGGATTTCCTGATGGGCGATTTCTCGCTCGCTGACATTTGCTATGCGCCGTACTTGCAATACCTGTTCGATACGAAGGCGGGCGATATCATTAGCGAGCGCAAGAACGTGAGCGCGTGGGCGCAGCGAGTATTGGAGCGTCCGTCGTGGCGCAAGGCGTTGGGGAAGGGTGGTTGAGGCTCCAAGCCCGATCGTCATACATGCCAAGCATTGGCGAGATTGCTCCATCCCTGGTGCTACTCGAGCATTCTCCTCGACCCATTCGAGTCAGGCGGGCTGATACGCCTACCAATCGTCCCCAACGAAAAGAATGCACACGAACGCCGTCCGAGCGTGAAACCGTAGGGTGCTCACAGTAGACAACCCCCTACGGCAGCCGTAGACTTCCGCCATGCCGCAAACGATCGTTGCCATAGACCCGAAGACTCGTCGTCGCGCACTTCTGATCGAGGTCCACCCTGACATCCAGCGGCCATCCGAAGACGATATCGGTGCTTTCCGCAGGCGAATGTTCGACAGGAATATTTACACCGGAATGATGGTGACACCTCAAGTGATCCTGGTTCAATTGGATCAATTTAATAAGGTCGGATTTCACGCAACAAACTATGATCAACGTGAACTGGGCACTTCGGCACTGTTTACGAGTGCCAAAATCGGCAAGCCGCGGACGGGCGAAGGATTTTATGCACAGGTGATGGAGCTGCTCAACGCCATTGAATCTTCATGGTTTTCGCTTCTACAACGCGATGCAATCGATGCAATGGTGCCTGAAGTCGTAGGCAGTTTATGTGAAGCCGAACTTGCAACCTGGGACGACGTACTGGATGCTAGCGATGCAGCCTAAACCTATCATTTATTGCGAGACCAATTGGATCGTCTCCCTCGCATTCCAGCATCATCAAAAACACAAGGAAGCGAGCGAGCTACTGGAGAGAGCGAGAGCGGGTGAATTTGAGTTGCGTTTGCCAATAGCAGCAATCCTCGAAGCGCCCCGTCCAATTGAAGATGAAGCGCGCCAGTTTACAAAAACTTGGGATGCCTTCCGAGCCCAAATCCAGCATGCATTCGAAAATGGGCACACGAGTTTCGATGCTATCTTCAGAACCATCATTGGAGCTGATAAGAGCGAAAAAGCCCAGGTTGCGAAACTCGCTGCTAATTACACCGCTCAACAGCAGAGCCGCCATGTAATCCGTGAATTGCAACAAAGTCAGCACATCCAAATTCTTTCCAATCCTAACGATGCTATTCAAAAATTCACGGATATTCGGAGCAAATTAGCTTTCAAGGGTGCAGACACCGTCGATCTCTTCATTCTGGCTCACGTATTGGCGGATCGTGCAAATGAGCCGTGCGAACGCCCCGCGATATTGTTGTCGTTGGACGAAAAGGCGTTCGACCCCACGAAAGGCAAACTTGACGAAGAGTTTTATAAAGAGAATTACCTTGCGTGGAGCAGTTCGTTCAACTTTCCGCATGCGATAGCGCGATGGAACGAATGGTTTCAAGCCGACAGCTCCACCTCGTTCGATTCATCATCCGTGGACGCAATGATTAGCGAATTCAGCAAGTGCCTACAGGACGTTTCCAACCCAGGCACACGTGCCCGCTTCGAGCACTTGTTCCACAAAAACGCGCACGTCTTCTTCGGTGACGATAGCTCAACTCTCATGAATCTCATGAAACCGAACCAGCTACCGGCCAAACTCAAACTAGAATCATGGAATGGCAAGGTTGAGGCATCGGATGGGGTGTCCGTGTCGTCATCGCCGACAATCCAAAAATTTATCGACTGTGAAGCCACATCAACGAGTACAGCCCCGACACGACATCGCTTTGTACTTTCCTTCTGGTTCGACGGCAAACGCTACTGGGTAGTCAGCCTCGAATGGAGCCGTTCCTTTCAGAGCCCGGCACCAACATCACCCGTGACAACGTAACGATGCGAAGGTTGGCTGGTTTAGCAATTAACCATCGCGCGGTGTGGTCGGTTCCTCACGCTTCTCTTCCACCGACAGCTTCGCTTTGATCCGCGCATAAAATTCGGCAATGCGGCGCCAATGCGCGGCGACGACCATGCCCAGCCCTGCCAACCACAGCAAATTCGCCGGCAAGACGACCATATCCGTCATGTAGACCAATACCGGATTGAATGGCCGGTCCTTGGTGACCAATTCGCGTGTGGAACTCATCGAGTGCCGATAACTCGGTAGTGGTAGCGGCACGGGCGTCACGCCTTGCAATACACCGCCTTCTTTGCCACCAATCCAATTGCCCGTGCGTGCATCGACTTCCTGCTTGGGCGTATCAACTGCTGCCGGCGCGCGCGAAGGCTCATACGCCACGTCGGCACTTTTCATTGACACGCGGGACGTCGCGGCAAAGAGCCCAATCAAACCCAGAAGTCCCAGCGCACCCAAAAGCCCGAGCGTCACGACAGCTCGCGCAGCACCTTTGGAAAAACGCCCGACTAACCAAACGAGTGCATAAAGGCCCAACCCCACGAGCGTCAAAACAAACCCAGTCTGCCAAAGGGCATACAATGAAGCAAGGAGCACTCCTGCAAGAATGCGAATACCTCTCAATCGTCTTGTGCTGGTATCAGGGCTTGGTCGAACAGCGGCAGCGCCCACGACGAATCCAATGCCTGACGTCAGTAAATCGCTCAATTCCACCGCCCATTTCGGTCGATCGCCTCCGAGCAGCGCAAGCGGGATATGGCCCGCGGGCAAACCCACCGTCAAATCCACGCGGCTCGACGTGAGCGCATACGACGGCATGGGAATGGTCATCGAGCCAAAAAAAGGCTTCCAAACTGCTTGGGCGAGCGATTGGATATGCACGTTTTGGCTACCGGTGCGCAAAGGAACCAAGATTTCTTCGCTGCTTTCGCCTTGTCGCATGATTCGTTCGGCTTTGCCCGACGTCGCCAAATAAATGGGCCGGCCCCCGGGCGCATACGCCAAATAATCGACACCGTTGTTTTCGTAATACACCTGGTCATCGGCGACGACATCCCCGCGCGTCGTGAGCACGACCGTGCGTCGATGCGATTGCACAACGGCGGCGAGCGCGTCCACTGCGGCGAGTGTCGTGACATTGGCCGTCAATTTTTGGCCCTTTTGCAACAAGAATAGACGTGACGTCGGCTGCGTGCGCGGAATCGGTGATTCGGCCGAATCCACTTGTCGTGCGTCTCCCGAAACGATCACCCGATGCTCGGGATCGCTTTCAATGAGCCACCATTCGTACGGAGAGCGCGCATCGGCGGCTATGGCATCGAACTTTGCCAACGTGCCGGTAATGGTCATTTCTGCATTGCGACCCGACGTGGGCAGAACCAAATCGCCCTCTTCGACTCGAAAACCCGCCGCGCCCGTCACATCGAGCACTTTTTCCCCGAATGCCAACGGCAAACGCGCGACGCCCAAGTCTTTGCCCGAGCGCATGACGAGCCGATATTCGAATGTCGTTTCGCGCCCCACGCGCACGGCTCGCGACAATTGAAATACCGTCGGCCCCGCTTCGACAGCTTTTTCCTGGCGGCTCAAATGAATGGTCGCCGCAGATAGCCCGGACAAACGAGGTCCTTCGACCACCGTACCCGAAGAAAAATTGCTTTCGAGCGTATTGAGCGGGCCAGGAATCATCAGCGCCAAGTCGCTTCCGAGCACCAGTTTGCCGCGTAGAACGAATCGCTTGGCGGAGGTATGCAAAAAATATCGGTCTTGCTCGAAACCAATGGCTGCGTCTTTGTCGTTTTCAGTGACGTCTTCGAGACGCACGTCTTTGGGAGGCCCAAAAAGCGGAATGTCGACAGCTCCATCAGCAAGCACGCGCCCGGTCAATTCAAAATCGAGCGGCCCTTCGCCCACACTGCCAGAAAGTTTCAATCGTTCGAGCACATAACAACGCGCCGTGCACTTGCCCGCCTGGTCGCGCTGAGCAATCCACTTGGAAAGCGTTTCGAGTTCGCCCGCCCAGCCGACTGGAGGGGCAGTCGGAGAGGGTTTGTCCTGCACCTCGACTTTAGGCTCCGCGCCGAGAGCCTGACCTGCTCCCAGAACGAGCGGCAGTGACGCGAGCGCAAAAGCGAAGCGGTATTTCGAGCGGATCATGCGTGGCTCCTTGTCGGACGCGTCCACGTTAGAACGCTATCGCGCAGCAGACAAGCAAATCGCTCACTTTGGCGTGGATGCGGTTGCCAAGCGTCGTCGAATGGCTTTTTCGGCACCCACGATCAGGGAAGCGAGGATACCCGATGCAAGGATGAAGAGCCATTCGAGCCAGCCAATGGGCGCGGAACGAAAGAGCCGATTCATGATAGGCACGTACGTAAAGGCAATCTGCAAGAGCACCATACCCAGCGCCCCGAGCAGCAACGGTTTATTCGAGAAAAACCCAATCCGAAAAACCGAGTCCGTCAATGACCGACAATTGAACATATAGAATATCTGCACGAACACGAATACATTCACGGCCACGGTTGTCGCCGCACGCGGATCGGCCCCTCGTGATTGCATCCATTCGAACAAGCCAAATGCGGACACGAGCATGAGCAGCGCGACGAGAGCCATACGCATCACCAACACCGAGCCGAGAATGGGAGCGCTCGGATCGCGTGGGGGACGTAACATCGTATTGGGCTCCATCGGCTCGAAGGCGAGCATCATGCCCAGCAGCACACCGGTCGTCATGTTGATCCACAAGATTTGCACGGGCAAAATGGGCAAATCGGTACCTAATGAAATTGCCGCCAAAATCACCATTCCTTCGCCCAAGTTCGTGGGCAAGGTCCAAATGAGGAATTTGTTCAGGTTGTCGAAGATGCCTCGACCTTCTTCGACCGCCGCTCGAATCGACGCGAAATTGTCATCCGTGAGCACCATGTCCGCTGCTTCTTTGGCCACGTCCGTACCGGTCAAACCCATTGCGACGCCGATGTTCGCTTGACGCAATGCGGGCGCGTCATTGACACCATCACCGGTCATCGCCACGACGTGTCGACGGTTTTGAAGCGCACGAACCAGACGCAGCTTTTGTTCGGGCGTAACCCGCGCAAAGACAGCGACTCGTTCCGCTACGTCGGACAATGCATCTTCGTCGTATCCTTCGAGGTCCCGACCGGTCAGCGCACGGAGCATTCCGTCACTCGTGAACTCGCCCTCGAGACCGATTTCTTTCGCAATCGCCGCGGCAGTCAGGGCATGGTCGCCCGTGATCATTTTGACCTTGATTCCTGCAGCTTTGCACGCTTCAACCGCAGCGATGGCTTCAGTTCGCGGTGGATCGATCATCGCCTGCAATCCCAAAAAGGTCATGCCATGCGCCACGTCTGCGTGCTCTAGGTCGCGCGTGTCTGCAGACAAAAACTTGCGCGCAAATGCCAGCACTCGTTTGCCCGTGCGTGACAATTCGGCCGCCGTATTGATGATCGCTTCCTGATCGAGCGGCTCGGACAAACCATCGGCTGCGAGCGTTTCTGCGCATCTTTCCAGCGTTTTTTCGACGCCACCTTTGAGGTAGACGATCCGTGGCTGCCCAGGTCCCGCATCGTGCAACGTCGCCATGTACCCTCGATCGGATTCGAATGGAATCACATCGAGCCGCGGGAATTCCGAGTCGAATATTTCTTTGGATTGTCCCAGTTTTTCGGCGGCCACGACGAGCGCACCTTCGGTCGGATCACCCATCAGTGTCCATCGGTTTTCCTTTTCGACGACGAGCGCATCGCTGCACATCGCGCCACACCGAAGCGTTTCGATGAGCGAGCGTGGAGCGTCCTCCACCGTAATGGGTCGCTCCCCAAAAAAGAATTTCCCGACGGGAGCATATCCGCCGCCACTTACATCGAATGTCATTCCACTCGCCACGACGCGCCGGACGGTCATTTGGTTTTCCGTGAGCGTGCCGGTCTTGTCCGAACAAATGACCGTAGTGCTGCCAAGCGTCTCTACCGCAGGCAATTTGCGAATGATTGCGCGCCTGCGAGCCATTCGCGACACACCAATGGCCAAGATGATGGTCATTGCGGCCGGCAATCCTTCAGGAATGGCGCCAACGACCAGCGCCACGGTTGCGACGAATGCATCGCCCCATGAATGCCCGCGAACATAGACGGCGACGACGATCGCCATCACGGCAAACGCCATAATGACGACGGTAAGCACAAGGCTGAAACTAGCGATTCGAATGGCCAGCGGCGTTTCGAGATCTTCGGCGGCGGAAATCAATTCGGAAATCGCTCCGATTTGCGTGCGATCGCCCGTCGCCACCACCACGCCTTTGGCTTGACCATGCGTGACCAGCGTCGACGCATACACCATGTTGTGCCGATCCGACAAAAGCGCATCCATAGGAAGCGCCTCGGTACCTTTCGGTACCGGCACCGATTCACCCGTCAATGCCGATTCGTCGACTTGCAATTCGCGCACGTGCACGAGACGCATATCGGCGGGGACTTTGTCGCCCGATTGCAAGAGGACGACATCCCCCGGCACGATCACGGTTTGCGACAACCGGTGTGGCTCTCCAGCACGTAATACCGTCGCTTCGGCTTGCATCGTTTTCGACAATGCTTCAATGGCAGAAACAGCCTTATTTTCTTGAATGAAGCCGACGATAGCATTAACGAGCACCACGCCGAAAATGACCGCCGCATCGACGACGTCCCCGAGGGCCACCGTCACCGCGCCCGCCGCCAAAAGAATGTAAATGAGCGGCTGATGAAATTGCAGCAAAAATCGCACGAGCGAACTCTGCTTTCGCCGCGGCGTGAGCGCATTCTGCCCGTATTGGGCGAGCCGCCGAGCTACCTCGTCAGGATGCAAACCCGTCGATATGTCGGTATCGAACTCCTGTGCAACTTCATTAGCAGCGCGGGCATGAAAGGCGCGCGCGATGTCCAGTTCAGGTCGAGCCATTTCCATGCCGGTATTTCCTGTCGGCCAGGAGAGCAAATCCCGCGCCCACGAGCAGACGAGCCGCCGTGTGCTCGCGGGCTCGTCCGGTACATTTCAGTTGAGCGCGTCGGGGTAATCGGCTCGCGCGTCATAACGTATGTCACTCGGAGTCGGTACGAGTGCGATTCATATATTTGTCGCTAACCCAAGCACGAATTTGTCACCAAAGACGCACTCGTTAGATTTAGGTTGGGCCTTGTTTTGGACTAGACACGGCGTTGATATTTGCTTAGTCTCGCTTTTCCACTTACAAGGAGATGGCCGAAATGGAGCCGAATATGGCCCAGGAAAAGGCGCTGCGCCGTTGGCCCCCAGCCCTTCGATCACGCACGCTGCTGCTCGCATGTTTGTTGTCCTTGGGGGCGAGCGCATGCGTCGGCGTGATTGGCGATGAGCTCGCGGGCGGTGGCGTCATTGGGGAAAATGCGGTCGAAACCGTGGCCGTACGTAGTGCTTTTCCGCGGCTCACGCACGAGCAGTGGGAAAACACCATTCGCGACGTCCTTCGATTGCCTGAGCGAACTGGGATATCGGCGTCGTTTACAGGCGACCCGCTCGGAGGCATTTTCGATAACAACGAAGCGGTTTTGTCTGTAACGCCAGGATTGTGGGCGGATTATCAACGTGCTGCGGAAGAATTATCCGCCATGGTGGTCTCGGATCCGGCCAAGCTCGGGCTGCTCGTTCCTCCGGACGAAGGTCAAGGCGATACGGCGCGAGCGCGCACGTTTATCGAGCAATTCGGTCGTCGTGTTTATCGTCGGCCGCTTACGGAAACCGAAATCAACGATCACTTGGCGGTGTTTGCGCAAGGGCCGAACATTCTGCTCGGATCGCCTTTCGAAACGGGCATGCGGCTCGTGCTGCAAACATTTTTGCAGTCGCCGCATTTCGTCTACCGCGTCGAAAACGACGCCAAGCCACGCGCGGACGGGCTCATTCCACTGAGCGGGTACGAAATCGCCACCAAGCTATCGTATTTGCTTTGGAATACGATGCCCGACGACGGTTTGCTCGACGCAGCCGCGGCTGGCGATTTTGCGACTATCGAAGGCGTACGCGCTCGAGCCGAACAAATGCTCTCCGATACACGTGCCCGGGAAGTCGTCGCGCATTTCCACAAGCAGCTCTTCGATTGGGACAAATACGGGGACCTTTACAAAGATCCGGCGGTTTTCCCGCAATGGACTCCCGAGCTCAAGGCCGACCTGGCGGAAGAATCACGGCTATTCGTGGACGATGTCGTATTCGCACAAGACGGCGGCCTGGCAGATCTGTTGACTTCGACCACGGCATTCGTCAACGAGCGCACGGCGAGCCTTTACGGCATGAGTGGCACGTTCACGACCGAATTCGTCAAGACCGAGCTCGATCCGGCCGCGCGCAGCGGCATTCTGACCCGCGCCGGATTCTTGGCTGTCAATGGTACGGCGCGAGCCTCCGACCCAATCCATCGCGGCGTATTCGTCAACATGCGCATGTTATGCGCCAAGCTTCCCCCGCCACCCAACAATGTCACGCCATTGCCGCCTGGAGGCAATAAAACCACCCGTGAACTCGTGGATGCGCATACGGGCAAAGGCACGTGCGGAGCAAGTTGTCACGCGACGCTCATCAATCCCGCGGGTTTCGCCTTCGAGCATTACGATGCGATTGGTGGATACCGCACGACGGACAATTCGTTCCCCGTCAATTCCGCAGACGCTTACCCGCTCGGCGGGCAAATGGTCCCCTTCGGAAATGCCATCGAATTCAGCAAAGTCCTTGCCGAAAGCGATGAAGCGCATCGTTGCTGGGCGCAAAACTGGCTCGAATTCGCATACGGAAGATCAGCCACGACCGACGACGAAGTCTTCGTCGATCGTCTCGCGCGCACATCACATGATGGCGCCCCGGTCAAACAGCTCATCCTCGACCTCATTCTCTCCGATGCCTTCCTGACCCGCCGCACCGTGGAGGCTCCATGAACAATCGCCGTCGATTCCTCAAAGGTTTATTCGGGGCCACGCTGGCATTGCCCTTCCTGGAAAGCTTCGCGTCGAAAAAGGCGCAAGCGGGCCTTGGCGACTTCGCCCCGTTTGCCATTTTCATCCGGCAAGCCAATGGCGTCGTGCAACAAACCGCCAACGAGCCAGAAATGTTCTGGCCTGCGCAAACAGGCATACTCACCAAAGAATCGCTGCTTGCCGAAAGCGGCAAATGCCTGAGCGAGCTTGCTGATTACGCCTCCAAGCTGATTTTCGTCAAAGGCGTCGATTTCGACTTCCCGGGCAATGGCTGCGGCCATTCGGGTGGTGGCAATCAATGCCTCACGGCCGCCAAAGTGTCGCTCGACCCGGTGGGCAATGAATCGCTGGCGATGGGTGAATCCATCGACAATCGCATTGCACGCGAACTGAATGCCGCGGGTGTCGAGCCGCTCACGCTGTATGCCGGCAAAAAAGGTGGATACATCAATGAAGTGATGTCCTACCGCGGCCCAAAGCAGATCCGGGCCGCCGAGCACAATCCTTACAATGCTTACGCCGCGCTCTTTGGCCTGGCCGATCTCGATCAGGAAGCCCTCGAACGACTCGCTGCACAACGGGCCAGCGTCAATGACCTCGTGCGCGACCAAATGACGGCATTGCTTTCACGCTCGGACTTGGCCAAAGCCGATCGAGATCGTCTCGATATGCATTTCCAAGCCATTCGCGACCTCGAAGTGTCCCTGACGTGCAAGCTCCCGGTCGACCAGGTCGGTATCATGCAGGGCATTGCCGCGGCCTCCACGGCGAATGACAACATTCCCACCGTGACGCGTATGCAAATGGACATCATTGCGCTCGCGATGGCGTGCGGCGTGACACGTGCTGCGACGTTGCAAATCGGCGACGGAAACGATTCGACCGAATACACCATCAATGGCGTGAAGCAGAAGAGCTTCCATCGCATTTCGCACCGCATCGATAGCGATGGTTCGGAAGGCGCGCCCATCGAGGGAGCGATGTTCCTGCATCACGAAATCGATCGCATTCACGCGCGGCACTTCAAGTACCTGATCGACAAACTCGCCGCATACGATTTCGGCGCGGGCTCGCTTCTCGATTACGGCGTCGCCGTATGGCTGAACGACTTGTCGAATCTGTACCACAGCTACCAGGACGTCCCGTACATTATGGCCGGCGGCGTGAATGGGTTCTTGAAAACGGGCCAATTCGTGGACGTGGGCGGCGTTGCCAACAACAAGCTCCTCAGCACGATTGGCGCAGCCGTTGGATGCAAGAACGGCGCAGGCGGACCGCTCGACGATTTCGGTGATCCCGAATTGCCGAAGGGCCTCTTGACGGAAATCATGGTCTGACACCGGTCGACCCGCCCCATCCGTAAGCCAATGTTGCGCGCCATGTCCATCGGGATACCAATCCGGGCCTGCTGGCGGGTGGGCTTCATATGCGGTAGGGTCTGACCCGAATGGCGCGCATCTTCTCGTTCATCAACTACAAGGGTGGCGTTGGAAAAACCACGACCACCTACCATGTCGGTGCGTGGCTGGCGATCAACCACGGCAAGCGAGTCTTGTTGGTTGATGTCGACCCACAGTCGAACCTGACCTTTCTTTGTGCCATTCCCGAACGGTGGAAAAGGTTTCGGGATACCACGGGAACGATCGCTTCCTTATACCGAGCACACCTTCGAAATAAGGTCTTCGACATCCGGGACATCATCTGGAAGAGTCCGATTCAGCGAGCTGGCAAGCCAGTCATCGCCGATCTAGACCTCGTGCCGTCTGATCTGGAACTGCTCAGCATTGATCTGGATCTTCAGGCGAGCAGCACCGGATTTACGCGTCTCGAAGAGGCCGCCGCACAGCACGTCGAGAAGCGCGGGATTTTGCATAAGGCGCTACAGTCAGTGGCGGATGAATACGATTACATTCTGATCGATTGCCCGCCGAATCTTTACCTTGTCACGCAGAACGCACTCGCCGTGAGCGAAGGTTACCTCGTAACAGCACTGCCTGATTATTTATCCACCATAGGTCTCGACATTCTAAAACAGAAGATCGAGAACCTTAATAAGATGCTGGGGTATGCGTCGGCGATTTGTGAACGAGAGCTGAGCTGTCCAACGCCCGACGGGATCATTTTCGTACGCGTCAGAATGGGTGGCACACGAATCACCAAAACTCACAATCGTACAATGGCTGAAATCAAGAGCCTTTACGGAAATATCGTATTCGAGACTTATACCACGGAGGGCATTGGTTACGGTGAGGCGGCTGAACAGGCCATGCCTGTATTTCTTCTGGAAGGTGGAAACTTCGAGCGTGTCGCCGAACATTATAGAAGTATTGCCGATGAGTTCTTGGCGAGGTTCCCATGAGTGTCAAGAGATCTGAACCGTGGTTGGAGCGGACCATCGCACTCGCCCGCGGATTTACCGAAGGACACCCCTCCGATGTCGAGCGTGATGAAGCACTGAACGCAATCGATGCAATGATACGTGAATTGCAGCGAATTCGCGATCATCTGGCTTCACTTCCAAGCGAAGTCGAACGCCGGCGCATAACAGAAGCCGCTGCCACGATGGAGCAGTTCCTGGACTCCATGCGTGCACGTCCGGCGGTAGCACTCGCAATGGGCTTGGGTGATCCCAAAACTTCAGCGTTGGCGCGCCTTCACAAAGCCCCCACGATTGAACGCCGCCATGAGGAGCCCGACGTACTCCTCTCGGAATTAGAGAAACTGAGCACCGAGGAAATCCAAAGCCGATTGTTGAACGAACACGAATTTCCGGTATCGCAACTGCAAGCAGTGGCACGTAAGCTAGGATTACCGACGGATCGAACCAAAGATCGCCTTGATCTTGTTGATCGAATTGTGAAGCTCGGCTTCGCCAACAAGCGTGGGCATGAACTCTTAGGAGGAGCGCGCCGCGTAGCACGCTAGCTCTATTTCCAACCGGCCTCTTGACGGAAATCATGGTCTGACCGATACAATAGCGTCATGCAGGACGCGCAGGGCAAACGGCAACCGATCATCGTCGCGGTTGCTGCACGATCCACCTCTGCTCCAGCGCTCGCCGCCCCTCTTTCACGCCTCGCACGGACCGCGCTCATCTTTCCCACCACCAGTGCCGATGCCTTGCGACGTGCCCCGGATCTCGCGGCACGTTTGCAAGGCAAGCCGGGATGTGTCGTCCTCGGTGACGACAATGCGCCCGACGACGCACGTGCACTTGCCGCCGTAATGACGAAAGCGGGCGTGTCTGTCGTCGTCGCTCCGAATCTTGTCGCAGCATTCAATGAAAAACCGCACGCGCTCCTGATCGACGCGAGCGCACGCGTGCTCGATCCGAATTTCCGCGCCCTCGTCGAAGAAACGCGCCGCGCTTCAATGGGCACCGTCATTGGTTTGAGCGTGCGTTCTCCTGCTGGACGGCGTATTCCTCGTGGAGCATCCACCCGCACTCCATTTTCCTGCGATAACCACGTTGCATTCGCCATTGCAGCCGATTCGAAAAACCGAATCGCCGCACTCGCCAGGGATGCCTTTTCCATTCTCGATGCCGCACTTCCCGGCGCTGCCACGCAACTCGAAGTCACCGAAGTCGCGCCATTGCCTGGCGCCGATAGGCTCCTCTGCAATGCCACGGTCGACAATATCGTCGCCGAAGTGGACCTCGATTACGAAATGCAAGGCGAAGGACCGCTCGAGATTGAAGTGCTCATGAGTCGCGGGTCTTTGGTTTGTCGCTTTCAGAAAAACGGTTCGTCGCTCACCCGCAAAGCGCTTCTTCGCGACGGCCCCGTGCATCTCGATGACGTCCCGAGCCCCCTCGAAATGGCCGTCCGCCATGCCCTCGCCAGCGCTGGTGGGGCGAGCACCTCCCCTTCCCCGGCGTCGCTGGCAGGCCTCGAAATATGCAAGAACGCTGTTCTTGATTCACTTTCTCGATATGCCGAGCGCGGTGTGGCGCGACCCATCGAATTGGCGCTCGTCCATGTCCCTCGATATCGAAATAGCTACGACGAGCTGGAATTACCTTCGCTCGCCACGGCGCGTTTGACGGGGTTTTCCCGCGGGCATGGGTTTGTCACCCGCGTCCACGATTTACAAATCTTGAATGGCCAAGACCCGCTCGAACCGTTCGTCGACGATAACAACGTGCGCGATTGGCTCGAAGGCAAACCCATTCCGGTCATTGCGGAAGCCCTCGAAAAACTTTGGGCCTCGTTTGGTCCCGATCTTTTGAAGACCAAGGAATCGGGCAAACGATGTCTCGTCGGCTTTTCCATTGTCGATTATTTTGGCCACTTTCAAATGAATATCGCTACGTGCCTGGCGCGTCTCGTCAAAGAACGCCTTGATTTTCCCACGGTACTCGGTGGCGAACGCGATCAAGTCGACGGCGACCGAGCGCTCGATACGCCGAACACGTTTGATTATGTCGTCGATGGCGATGGCGAAGTGCCACTGATCGGCCTGCTACACCTCGAAGCATATCGGGACCGCCGAGCTGCCGACATTCCCGGAGTTTGGTCGCGTGATGGCGACAAACTCACCAAAAACAAGCTCATTCGCTCGCACCTCAATGCGATGCCCCGCCCCGATTTCGACGACGTGGATCTCGATCGGTACTTGGGAAAACCCACGAACGAATTACTCGAAGCCTTGACCAAAGCGGGCCTGTACCACGGCGAAGAGATCGAGCCGTTTGCGTATTTGCCTTATGGATTCATCAAGGGATGCACGGCCAAATGTGAATTTTGCAGCGCCAAAGAATGGCTCGACATTCAAGCGCCTGAAAAGAGCGTCGATGAATTGCTCGCGTTTTCCGAAAAGTACGGCGTGCGCGATTTCATGTTCCTCAACAACCTGGTCAATCCGAGCCCCCGTTTGCTCGAACGGTTTTGCCGCCGACTCGTCGATTCAAAGGCCAACATCCAGTGGACCGATTCGTGCCGTCCGACGGACATCTCGGCTGAATTGGCATCGCTCATGCGTGCATCCGGATGCCTTTTGCTCAATTATGGAGCGGAGTCAGGCAGCGACAAGATCCTCGAATTGATGAAAAAGGGACTCTTGTCGAAAGACATCGTCGATACGCTACGCAATACCCATCGCGCTGGGATCATCAATCGCGTCAATTTCATTGCTGGGTATTTTCACGAAACCAAAGACGACGTCGATGCGACGATCGCGCTCGTAGAAACATTGTCCGACGAAATCGACATCGTGGGCTGTTTTCAGGGGTTTTACCTGTTCCCAGGCATGGGCGTCGAGCCTGAAAAGGCGGGCATCGTCTTGCGTCCGGGGCTCGATCGATTGAAGACGGGCCAAGCGACCCTCGGCTACGACGAAATCGGCGGCATGAAGTGGGAAGAAAAACGTGACACGATCGATGCGTCTCGCAATCGCATTCTCGCGCGCATGGAAGAGCTGCATATTCGCACGCTCGACAAAATCAACGAATACGATCTTTTCTGGATGTCTCGTCGATTCGACAAAGCCACGGTCACGCGGTTTTTGCTCGAAGTGCCCAACCGTCCCGTCGGAAGGCGCAATCAAGCGGCATTGCTTCCCGGCGGTCAACGCGGTTTGGCCAATGCGCGTGTGCCTAGTTCCTCTTCACTCTGACTGTTCGTCCCATCTTTTGCGTTAGGCGCCCGGGAGCAGACCATTCCTCGGCGCCCGCGGGACCCGCTAACTCGCCCGCCCAAGCTCGGGCTCCCCTCACCCCCAACCCCCTCTCCACTACGCGG
>CAZETM010000037.1:0-27320 GCA_964514885.1 uncultured Polyangium sp.
CGTCGTCACCGTAAATGAAAAGAAAGTTTCCAATGACGTTCGCAACGTTGGTCCAAACGAACGCCCATACCGTGGCGCCAGGGTGTCCAATGGCCTGCAGATACGACCTGCCCGCGGTGTAAATCAAGAATGGAACGACGTTCAAAGCTCGGCCAAGCAAATACTGCCAAATATGATGCGAGGTTTCCGGATCGATTCCAATACGATGAACAAATGCCCCGACAAACAGAGTGACCAAAACCGCGGGAATGGAAACATATACGGCAATACGCATCGCTTGCCAAAGAACCGCTCGCGCCCGGGCTCGATCACCAGCACCAATGGCTTGGGCCACGAGAGGATCCATGCCTTGTACGAGGCCCATGCCGACGACCGCAATGGCGAAGAAAATGCCATTGCCAATACCGATGGCTGCGAGCGAGACGGCATTGAGACGACCCACGATCGCCGTGTCGACAAAGCCCAGCGCCTGAGCGCCGACAAAACTAAACACGATCGGTATGCCGAGCCGAACGAGTTCACGTAGCTCGGACCCAAACGTCGATGGAACAGTGTCGCCATCTCGCCGATCAGCCACGTCACTCGATTGGGAACCCATGGGGCCGAGCGCTATAGCGTGCAGCCCGAAGAGCGCCAGTTTTGCAGCCAGAACGTGTGACGCTCGAGAGCTTATTCGCCTGGGAACAACAGTTCGGACAACTCGCGAACATGAGTGATGTTCGTGTAGTCCTTGTCGTGCCACGCGATGACACGGTCGGAAATGTGGTCGTGATGCGTCGCGAGCGTGCTGCGCAAAAGCCCCAGGAACTTGGGCGGCGCAGCGATGACGAGATCATCGAGCTGGTGTGCATCGAACGATGCGACAAGGTGCCCGGCCAGCTCGCGGGCAAACTTCTCCGCTTCAACTTCTTTCGGATCCGTACGATATTCCATCGCCGAGCGCGTGGTGCTCGTATGACCTGAAGACATTGTGCGTCCTGCTTTGTCCGCCATGAGATCGCTCGCCTTCGCGCGTCCCGCGGGGTGTTCGAACTCTTGAACCACCAAGAGCTTGTTCGGTGTTGCATCTCGTTCGTAGATCCTCGCGCGACTTGCATCGGCGACCAAGACCAACGTTCTTCGAGGTTTGTCCAAAATGACCTCCCCTGCGCGTGCTCGACGCGCACTCTGCGTTTGAACATGTGGGGCACATGCAAGAATCGGCAACGTGCAAGAAACGCCGGCGTTACGAGCACATCGAGACGAATGCGCACCGTGGTGCCAACGCACGTTCGCTTGACGTGCACGGCGCAGACGACTAGACGGCGCGAGCGAGATTTTACCGCTCGCACGTGGATGAAGATGAGCCTGACTGGAAAGCAACGACGACACTTGCGAGCCCTCGGGCATCACCTCGACCCGCTCGTGCAGCTAGGGAAACACGGCCTGACCGATGGAATCATCGCGGCCTTGAATGCGGCGCTCGAGGAGCACGAGCTGGTGAAAGTTCGCATCGGAACGGAGTGTCCGGACGATCGGGCGAGCGTCGCCGAGCGACTTCCTGCGCTCGTAAAGGCCGAGCTAGGACAAGCGCTCGGACGAACGTTGCTGCTCTATCGACGGAACCCGAAAGAGCAGAAGATTTCGCTTCCGAAAACGTAGAGTGCTTAGCGCTGATCACCAATGAGGCGCACGAGCGTGCGTTGGAATTCGTCGACGCTGATGTTGACGTGCTCGACGACACGACCGTAAAGCATCGCGGTCGGAACGTTACGTCCACCAAGCTCTTGTTGGGTTTGGTGAAGAACGTACAGGATGACGCGCTCGATGCGCGTGAGGCCATCGCGCACATCGGGTAAGCGGTCGTAAGAGTGTTGCCTTGCGCGCGTCATGTCGTTCTCTTGGGCGCGGCGTGAGCCGGGTGTACCTTGCTACCGTCGGCTGCGAGGTCATGCAAGAATGTGCCTCGTTCTGGTCCGACGAACGACGACGATTCATGCGATCTGCCAACGATATCCATCCCGGCGCAATCGTCGCCGGAAAGTACCGGGTCCGCGCGATCCTGGGGAGAAACCATGGTTTGACGATCGACGCGTTTCATACGTCGTTCGATCAACGAGCCATCGTGAAGTTGCTCCTGCCAAACCAAGCGGCAGCGCAAGAGGTCGAGCGGTTCCGGCGCGAGTCACGAGCGCTGTCGAAAATCGCTTCAGAACATGTCGCTCGGATCCTCGATGTAGGCACCGAGCCCGATGGATCGGTGTACCTGATCCGTCAGTACATCGATGGCACGGACCTCGAAAAGCACGTGCGCAAGACGGGGCCTCTGGCGATCCAGGATGCGATTTTGTATGTGCTCCAAGCATCTGAAGCAGTCGCCGAAGCGCATGCGAACAGCATCGTGGTGCGAGACCTAGAGCCTTCGCATCTGTTTCTGACGCAGCGAACGGGTGGCGCGCCGCTGATCAAACTGGCCGATTTCGGTACGGCAAAGCTGATCGCTGGAGCGCAAGAAGGATCGGGATCGGTCGAGATCACTGGCACGGCGATGTTTGGACTGACGCCGTATGCATCGCCTGAACTCATTCGCAAAGCGCGTGACGTGGATGCACGTACGGACGTGTGGTCGCTCGGAGCGATCCTGTACGAGTTGCTCACGGGCAAACCTCCGTTCCAGGGCGAAGCCGCAGCGCTGATGTTGCAGATCACGCGCGAAGCTCCACAGCCGCTTTCGTATGTGCGATCGGATGTGCCGCACGAACTCGAGAACGCGATCAGTTGGGCACTCGCCAAAGATCCCGATGCGCGGTTTCGAAACGTCTACGCGTTTGCCCATGCGCTCTTGCCGTTCGCGCCGCCTGAAGGAAAGTTGCTGGTCGAACGAATTGGACAAATCACGGCGACCGCGAAGGAGAAAAAGGCGAGCGGTTCGGTGCCTCCGCCGGCGCTTCCCATGCCGAGCGCACCTCCGCCACGAACGGCTTCGTCGCCAGGTTGGGTGCCCGCGCCAAACCCTCCGCCGATGCCCGCAGCGCCTCGATTGCCAGCCGAGTTTGCGAACTTGCCGATCGATGACGATGCCGAGACGAGCATCATCCCAGGGTCGATCAATCCTGCAGCGTTGAAGGGTCAGTATCCGTTTGCAGCAGCCGGAGCAGCCGCACCGGCCATCCCACTGCCGCGACCATCGGCACCGATGACTGCAGCGCAACCGTATCCGGAGCCGATGCCAGAACAGCCGACGGCGCAACTACCAGCGCTGCCGCCAACCGCAACACCACCACCGCCCGCGCGTGAGCCGGTGCCGACGATGATGGCGCGGCCGCCGGATGTTACGGCGTCAAACGAACAGAACAAACTGCTGCGCGTGCTGCTCGCGTTTTGCGGCATCGGTTTGATCGTAGCGATCGTGTTGGCCGTGTTGTTGATTCGCAAGCAAGGTTCGTCCGAGGTGGCGACGACAAACGAGTCGCAAGCTCCGTCGAGCACGGCGATAGTCGTTGCAGCACCAACGAATTTGCCAACTCCACCAGTAACGGCCGAGCCGCCTGCGGCAAGCGTCGAGCCACCCGCGCCAAGCGCGTCGGCGGCTCCGAGTGCGGCTCCGACTGCTGAGCCTGTTGCGGCAGCGGAACCGGAAACGACTGCGAAGAGTACGTCGGGCGGTTCGAGGCCTCCGCCAGCACCAGCGCCAGCGCCAGCAGCAGCGAATGGAACGCTGGTGGCGGTGAGCGTGGGTGGTCCGTGCTCGTTTTCGGTCAATGGCGCATCGAAGGGGACTTCGTCTTCGGTGCGTTTGTCGCTCAAGCCGGGATCGTATTCGGTGACGTGCAAGCCGAAGAGTGGTGGAGCGAAGTCGAAAAGCGTGACCGTACGCCCCGGCGAGACGGCGATGGCAATGTTCAAGAATTAGTGGCCTCCCAGCTTGGCCGCGCATATTTGGCTGTGGTAGCGTCGGCACATGTCCAAACGTGATCTGTGGCAGAAGATCCACGAAAGGTTTGACCCGGAAGAACCTGAGTACGAGCCGGAAAGGCGCGCAAATCGGCCCCTTAGCCCCATCGGTGCAATTGAGAAGGCGCTGGATCGTCCGTTTGGCATTCCGCATATTTTGTTGACCGGAACGCTAGGCACGGGAAAAACCACTGAATTGTTGCGCATAGCTCAATCGCGAGCGCACAAAGAATTCGTGGTCGTGTTGGATTTGGTGCGGCACTTTCGAGACGTCATGGGCGATCTGGCTGCACTCGAAAGAGTCAGCTCGTGGGAGGTCTGTTTTCTTGCGGGTTTGGCTTTGCTGCGCAGCGCGCAGCAGAATCTAGGATTTCAATTCGACAAGATTCATTTGCAAGACTTGACGAATGCGTATGTGAGATTGGCGCAAGCGTCCGGGGAAGGCCAAAGCAACGAGCCTGTCGAGATCGATGCAGCGAAGCTGGCAAAATCGATGGCGCTTATGGCATCTGCGACGGTGGCGCAAGCGGCACTGGGGCCTGCAGGCACTGCCGTGGGCACCGGATTGGTTGCTCTGGCGGGAGCTACGGAAGCGGGAAAGTGGCCCATCTCCCTGGGTTTAGGAAAAAAACGTCTCCCGGACCAGGACGCGCATGTGCAGACGCTGATCCGGTGCGTGAATGTATTGATTGGGCTGGTCCAGAAGCGAGCGAGAAAGGTTTTGCTCATCATCGACGGACTAGATCGAATCGATCAATTCGAGAATGCCAAGGCACTATTTCTCGATTCGCAAATGCTCGGAATGCTTGATTGTCGTTTGGTCGTTTGTGGTCCTTTCGTTTTGCGTAGAGACGGTGCAATCGCGAATGTGCGAGGATTCTCGGACGTTCCTCCAGTGGTGAACATCCCGGTCATGGCCAAGGATAATCCTCACGCAATTGGAGACGGCGTCGAATTCTTTCGCGATCTTTATGCGCGACGAGTACCAGAGGATGCCAAGGAATGTTTGATTCCCCGCCCCTTGCTGGAACGATTGGCGTATTATTCCGGTGGACGAGCGCGAGAGTTCGTGATCATGATTCGTCGCATTGCCGATTTCGCATGGGATGCCGACGCGAATGTGGTTACAGACGATTTGGTAGCCAGCGTGATCGACGAACGACGCCGGCGCCGCGAAATGGGACTGGATCGTAGGCACATTCGATTGCTCGAATCCGTTGTGCTCGATTCCAGCCACCGCCTGCCGGAGGACGATGCTGCCTACAAATTGGTCATCAATACATCATTGCTGCCCTATCCGAACGAATCCGAATGGTATTATCCTCATCCGCTCCTGTTGATCAATCTAGTTCGGGTCAAAACTGGATCGAATCAATAACGCTAGGGCTACGGCTCACGCAGAAAGGCATTCTCGTCCACGTCGATTATGCTCGATGGGAGCGCTTGGGCGAGCTAGTGCGCGCATTGGCGGTGGATTACCCACAGGTCGACGTGCTGACAAATGTCCGCGACGTGGAAGAAGCCGCGCCAGGCGCAGTGTTGGTATTGATTCCGCAACCGGACGACGCGGAATATCTGAATCTGAATCGGCCCATTTTCGCACAGCGACGGTTGCGAGTCGTGCTCTTTTGCGAACATGCGACGACCTTGGCGCTGGCGGATCGAGCGATCGATTTTTTCGATTGGGTATCGCAGCATCACGAGTGCCCGCAAGGCCCAGCGCTACACGCAATATTTGGATTTCGCGGCGCCATTGCAGCCGGAGCGTGTGGCGTCGCTTGGCGAGCGGCGACCAAAGACCTACGAGGATTGTGGGCAGCTCTCGACGTAGCGTACCCCCGAGAACAATTGCGTTGGATCGTTCCGACTCGCGATTATGAATTGATGCTCGGTGACGTTCGACGTGCCGACGAAACGGAATGGATCGCCTGCCATCCGCGCGATCCTGCGCACGCTCGACGCTTCTTGTGGGCAACGGCCGAGGCGCGCAAGCAAACGCGGGTCATCGTGGTTTCACCAGACAATCCATTGCCAGGCTTCATTTCGGTGCATGATCGCTTGCTACCCATGGCTGACGCCGCGCGTATGCTCGCCAGCTCAGGAGCGACAAAGCCTGCGTGTTTGGCAGCGTTGTTAGGGCTCGAGCCAGACGCCGTCGAGCTTGTGCAGGCATTGCTATTGCGACAATTGCGCCACGACGAATTGGTGACGCTCGTCATTAGCGGAGCCGACCCAGGACCGTTGTTATGCGAACGAGCCGAGCAGCTCGGTATCAAACCGCCATCGGCATTGAGCCGCAAGCCAGTGCCTTTGTCGGATTCGGCCGAAACCGACCCCGTTCTCGAGTCGATTCGAGGTCTTCCGGATGCGCGCCGATGGGCAGAGTTAGCCAAGATCGCCATGAATCTGCACGAAGACGACGTCGCGTCATGGTGGGGGATTCAATCGATGCTGCAAAGCAAGACGGTCTTCCCGCCCCTTGTCGAGATTTTTTATCGTTGGCGACGACGAGCCGATGAGCACGAGGGCAGTCGCACGTGGGCATTGGTCACGGCCGTGCAAACATACCAAAACCAGGTAGAGGGCCATTTCACAGGCTGCCTCGGATTCGTGCTCGGCGCGGGTTTGTGCATGATCGGGTTAGAACTGCGGGAGGCGGGGTTTCCACGATTGGGTACGGCGTTGATCGTCCTCGGATTGATTCTGTTCTTTCTTGGCTATTTGCCTTTCGATTGGTACGGAGAGCGTGTGGCCCGGCGCAAGGCGCGCGTGGATGTGCCTCGATGGCAAATCAGCAATGAGCGCGCCGACGGTGGTGACCTCGCCTCGGACGCACGCAAAGCCAAGCTATCGCAATTGCGTGTCGATATCGACTCGCGTGACCAAGTATATTCGTACCGATTGAGTGAATTGCTTCAGCGGGAAAGCGAGTCGACAGGCATCGAATCGCCTTCTTTTTCTGAACTGATGGTGGAGTTGGCCGCTTGGCTGCACCAAACTGGCAACACTCGAGACGCTGCAAGCATTTTGCTCAAAGCGATCGACTCGGAACATCTCAAGCCAATCGCCTACGCCCCAGAATCAAGCGCCCCAACCATTTCGATATCGTTGGGATCGCACGAAGCAGAGGACCTCGTGCGCCTTTATGTGGCCCAACCACGGCCACCCGCGAAACTGGCGGCGCATGTCGAATTACGAGCAATGCGCTTGCTGAGCGAAGGTTTTCTGGCGCAAGGCCGATACGAAGAAGCGGAACTAATGGCAAAACAGGCAGCGGAAGCGTCCACGGCGGATTCAGAATCGACACGACTGGAATCGCTGCGCGCAATGGGCGTGCAAGGGCAAGCCATTGCACTTCAAGGGCGCTACTTGGAGGGTAAATCCATCATTCAAATGGCCATCGAGAATTTGGCGAGTACGCTTGGAAACTACCATATCGAGCCAGCCCGATTGCATCTCGAGCTTGCTCGCCTCGCCGCACAACGAAATGACGGAAATGCACTGGCCAAAGATGCTTTGGCCGTCTTTGCGAATGTAAAGGGGTTTGCCGCGGAGCGCGAGATTGCGCTGCGCGAGCTGGGACGTTTGGCCAACATCCGTTGACAATCTCCTCCCAGGAAACGAAGCAGTACTGGCCTGAAGCTTGCAGTACGGCAGGCCGTGAACATCGTCGACAGCGCACGGGTCGAGGTCGATCGAACGGCATCATCCGAGCCAAACAGTCACGTGCGACCATTGGACGGCGGGCCAACGCGCGTCAGCCAATTGCTCGATGCCCTACGCAAATACGCGGGACGACATGTCGTGGTGATTCGGGGATATCCCGATCCCGATAGCCTTGCGAGCGCATGGGCACATGCTCGTCTGGCTGCAAGCATTGGCATCGAGTGTGACATTGCGCATTTGCCGCTCGTGAGCCGCGCGGAAAATCGTGCAATGGTGAATTTGTTGGATTTGCCGCTCGTTCGAATTACCACGGCGGAGGACCTGGAGCAATACAACGCGCTGAGCCTGGTCGACGCGAATTCGATTGAATTGCCACGAACCACGGGGTTGCCGTGTGTGTCCATCGTGGATCACCACGCGATGACGACCAAGCCGACCGCGGATTTCATGGATATTCGACTTGCCGTGGGAGCGGCGAGCACGATCTATACGGAATACATCATGGAGGCTCCCACTCGGGTGCTCGATAACGCTTCGATTGCCACGCGACTGGCGACAGCTTTGGCGTACGGAATTCGAAGCGACACGGACGATTTGTTGCACGCGGGCAGCGAAGACTTGAGAGCGCTTGCCAGCATTGTCGATTTGGTCGACACGGATGTGCTGGCGTCGCTTTCCCGATATGGGATCCCCGCCAGCTCGATGCGGATCATGCGTCGAGCGCTGGAAGCGATGCACGTGGAAGGTACATGGGTATTCGCAGGTGTGGGTCAGGTGCGCTCACAAGATCGAGACGCGATAGGTCAAGCGGCCGATTTCTTGGTGCGACGAGAAGGCATTCGGACAGGCATTACGTTCGGGCTGGTAGACGGATGGATTGACGGGTCATTACGCACGACGGATCCTTCGCTCGATCCGGCAACGTGGCTTCGGGACGCATTCGGTATTGGACCACTCGGTATGCCTTACGGCGGTGGTCGACGCGGAAAAGGAGGATTTCAGATCCCCCTGGGGCCGCTGGCCGCGTGTCCGAATCAAGACGCGCTTTGGCAAGTCGTGAAAGAAATGATCGAAGACACGATTCGCAAGCGTATTGGAAACGTGGACGAGAACGGCTGATCGGATTGAGTTTCGAGGGCTAACTCGGCAACCCCTCGGGGCCCGAAGAGGTAGGCCAGACGGGGCCTTCTGGTTCACCCACCACCACCACCGCCGCCGCGCGATCCAATTCCTCGAATGCTGACGACAGCTCGTCGACGAGCATGAGAGCGTCGAAGGGTTTGGGGAACACGCGGCGCACGGACAAACCCATGATACGCCTTCGCAATTCGACATGCGCCGAGATCACGATGATCACCGGCGGTCGCTCCTCGGGTGGCTTCGACAGGAGGGCTCGAATGACGCCCACCCCGTCGAGCCTAGGCATCATCAAATCGATGACGAGCGCATCGATTTTTTGCCGTTCGAGCACTTTGAGCGCTTCGACGCCATCGGCAGCCAAAGCGACCTGAAAGTCTGAGACGACAAGGAGATTTCGCATGGAATAACGAATTTCGTCGTCATCATCGCAGATGAGCACGGTGCGCCGTCGTGATTGCTTGCTCAATGTCTTCATCCCCCACTTGGCAATGGCCCACCCGTGCACTCATGAAGCATTCGTCTACGAACGCAAGGGGGCCACTGGTGGCAGAACGAGCGATCGACTGGGGCGAGGTGCTCGCCCATATGCCTGACGGGCTCGTATTTGCAGACGAGCGCGTGCGGGTGGTTTTCGCCAATCGTGCGGCCGAGCGAATGCTGGGGCGAGCGCCCGGAGAGCTTTTAGGCCAGCCGCTCGGCGACGCCATCGACATGCAATTGCTGGTCGCTGCAATGAAGCGAATGGGTAACCCGGTTCCCATTCGGACCACGGGTAAACGTGGAGACGGCACGCTCGTGTCGCTCGAAGTATCCATTGCAGAGCACGTCATGCCTTGGGGAGCGGTGACGTCAGCGGTATTGCGGGACCTTTCCGCCAGCGATAGGTCGGTATCGACAGAAGCGCTCGCAGCGGAACGAGAATCGTTTTTATCCATGGCGGCGCATCAATTACGTGCGCCAATTCAACCGATTTTGAATTCGCTGCGTACCATCGAAAAAGCGATGGCAACCGGGAAAAACCCGCCGTCGGACACGATGTCCCGGGCCATGCGCCAAGCCTTGCGGCTAGGAAGGCTGGTGGATGCCATTCTAAGCGATGCGGCAGCCATTGAACGAGGGAGCCTGGAAGTGCACGTGGCACGATTCGACCTTGCATCGTTCACGCGGGATATCGTCGAGGACTTTCGGCTGGCGTCGCCAGGACACCCAATCGATTACGAAGGGCCAACCGACGGAGTGATGGTGGTATCCGATCAGGACCGAACTCATCAGATTCTGATTGGCCTGATCGATAACGCTCTAAAATATTCGGGGCGGCAAAACGCGGTCAAAATTGCAGTATGCAGCCTGGATGGGAGCGCTCGAGTGCAAGTGATCGACACGGGAATTGGTATTCCCGCGGCAGAGCAGGCGCGAGTATTTGGGAAGTTTTACCGAGGATCGAATGCCCCCGTCGCGGCGAGCGGCCTGGGCGTGGGACTGTTTTTAGCGCGCGGAATAGCGCAGAGGCTTCACGGAAGCCTTACTGTGGAAAGCGAAGTGGGACAAGGGAGCGCATTTTCATTTGTGCTCCCAAAGGAGTGGCCCGAACGAACATTCAAGGGGGACCGAGGCGCCTTAGCAGCGCGTCTGGGAAATGGTAAGAATGTCCGTTCACCGAGCTAATCCGAGCGAGGACGAAGAAGCGGTGGCGCAATTCGATGCCATACGCAAAGAAAATGCGGCGCTGCGGCACGATGTGACGCGTCTACTTCAAGACTTGTCGCGCGCAAAGACCGCAGACGAGGAACTACGCGCAGAATTGTCCACGTATTTGGCGCTCGTGGCCCACCAGCTCAAAAGCCCGCTGCTGCCGCTCGAGGTTTCTTTGATGACGATTGCACGAGCCATCGAACGAGGTACGGCGCTGCCGGACGACGTTTTTCCCCGCACGCTGCGACAAACGAGACGACTTGGGCGCCTCATTGAAATGTTATTGGTCGATTTGCCACGCGCCGAAGAAGGGTCACTTCGAGTGACCGTGAGGTCGTTCGATTTGCGAGAGCCAGTGGAACGAGCCGTGCGCGACGCTCGAGCAATGCTGGAAGCGCGGACGTTTTCATTGGAAGCGCCGGAATCAGCATTGATGGTGCAAGGCGACACGGAACGAATCGAGCAGATCGTCTGCGCATTGATCGACAATGCAGTAAAGTATTCTCCACCGGAAGCACCGATTGAGGTGCAAGTGACGACAGACGGTCGATCTTATGGGATGGTATCGATAAAAGATAAGGGAATCGGGATTCCGTCGAGAGAGATCAATCAAGTGTTCACGAAGTTTTTTCGCGGATCGAATGCGCCCAGCTATCTATATCGAGGTTTGGGGGTGGGACTTTATTTGGCGCATCAGTTGGCGAAGCTGTGCAGGGGATCTTTGACGGTGGATAGCGTGGAAGGCGAAGGGACGATTTGCCGGTTGCACGTGCCTGTGGAAACGTGAATGGCTTGACTGCCACGCAACCAACCTCATCCATAACCACCGCGCACCCATTGCTCACCGCCCCTGGCCCGCGCGTTGCTGCTGTGCACGGCGATGATCGAAGATCCTCGCAAACCAGAAATGCAAAACGGACACTCCAATGGACACAATACCGTCCGGGTGGTTCGTCAAGTCAAACGCGTCGACGACAAACTCGTTGCCGTCGTGTCGAGCAACCCGCTCATGTCGCTCGGGGTCGCTCTCGCATTCGGATACGTGCTCGGTCGTGTCATGACCCGTCAGGGCTAACCAAAAAGGGGGACAAACCATGGTCCAAGGAAGATACGAAGGCGATACCGCCTCGCACAAAGAGGAAGATAAACACGGCATCTCGCCACTCGGATTCGATCCGAGCCAGGCACTCTCCATCGTGACGAACGCAGCCAAAGAAAACCCCCACGCCGCGCTCGCAGGCGCTGTCGGCGTAGGGTTCTTGCTGGGTGGAGGACTCACCCCAAGATTGCTCGGAGCCGTCGCCATGTTCGCTGCCAGGCGCTACTTCCAAGCCACCGTCGAAGAAACACTCGCCTCCGTGCAGTCCACGCTCGAAGGTCGCACCACCCACCACGACGCGTAACCACGCAACCTCGTCACCCCGCTCAGCTCTGCGTAGATGATTGGTGCACAAACGATGCACCACGCTGTTCGAGCGCCTCCGTAAACACCCGCAACATCACCTACCATCAACGTACCGCGACGAGCGCCATGCCCGTCGCTTTGCGCATCATCCGCAAGCCTTTCAGCATGCGCCTGATGGGAACCAACATGAATTGTCGATGGAGCTGCAACAGCGACGAGGGCGCAACAAAGCGTGAACAAAGCGTGCTCGCGTCCACGTGCGCGAAAACAAGCCGCACGTGGACGCGAGTATTATCAGGACAAACTAGAGGTTATGTCTTATCTCGGAACTGGCCGAGAGCGCTCGCTCCCTCAGTTCGTGCGCGGACGATTGGAGCTGCCCGCGAACACGACCAGCCGTGATGCGCGCTTTTTCACCCGCTCGTTCAGCGCCCTGGCGCAGTCGCAAACGCGTTTCTGAACCAGCCCTGGGTGCAACCAATATCCCGACACCAACACCGGCAGCGATGCCGATTCCGACGCCTAACGACACCGGCCAAAACCAGTTCGTGCGCCGATTGCCGTAGGGAAGTGCCGAGGCCAGTCGATCGAACAACTCGTTTCTTCTCATCGTGGGGACTCTCCGTCGACGTTGGACACTCGACGCGCATGGATGAGCGTTCGGTCCAATCGCGGAAGAGGGCATGGCAGTGCGCATGCCACGCCGAACATGCGCAAGAGACGCGCACCAGGTTGGAGAGAAACTTCGAGGTGGAGGTTGCGCCGCGTGGAGTTTCACGCGGCACATTCGCAGTGTTTGGAATGGACTTACTTGCAGAAGCCGTCGATGCAGATCTTGCCCGGCGCGCAATCGAGGCCAGGCGTCGGACCGCACTCATTGCCGAGATTGTCGTTCGACCCGCAGACTTGGTGATTGCCCGACATCGTCGTCACCATCTTGCAAACGTTGAACGACGCAAGGTTGTCGCAAACGTTGCCGTTCGGATCTGCACACGAGATGTAACAGTTGTGGTGCAAGCAGATGGAGCCCGAGGCGCATACGTCTTGCACGCCATCTTGAACGCAAACGAACGAGGCCGACTGGCTTGGAATGCAGCCGTTCTCGACCCACACCTCACCAGGCGGGCACGAGCCCGCTTGGCTCCGCGGAACGCACGCGCCATCGACGCAAACTTTATCCGCGCTGCCGCAGTCGTTGGTGATGGTGCAAGGTCCCGCGGGAACCGTGCACACGCCGAAAACGGGGTGGCAGTTGTAGCCCGATCCGCATTCGACGCTGTTCGTGCATGAGGTGATGCACTTGCCGGAAACGCACTTGTGAGCCGAGGGGCACTGCGTTTGATCCGAGCATTGATCAACAGGCGCGGTGCAGATGCCGCTCACACAGGCCCAGCCCGCTCCGAGGATCGCGCAGTCACCATCCGCGCCACACGCCGCCGGGTTCGCGGGTACGCACCCGTTCGCGCCACAGGCATAACCAAAGATGCAACCGATCATGTCACACGTGCCGGCTTGGCAGGTGCCATCCGGAGCGCACGTTTCACCCGCCGCGCAGTCGTCCGGATTGCCGCAATAAACGACGACACCCCCACTCGAACTGCTGCTGGAGCTACTCGTCGAACCGCCCGAGCTGCTGGAACTGCTGCTCGAACCACCACCACCCGAGCTGCTCGACCCGCCCGTACCTGGTAAACAGCTTGCGGTCAGATCCGCGCCAATGACGCAGGACGAACCGGACGTGCATCCCCAGATGGTGCAATCGCCCGAGTGGCACTGATCGTCTTGGCCACACGTTTCATTGATGCCGCAGTCGGCTGAGCTGAAGCAAACCCTGGGATTTTCGCAATCGTTTTGATCACACGTCGACGGCGGTCCACCGTCGCCCTCGTCGTCACTGTAGATGGGACACCCCGCGAGGAGTGACGACGACACGATTCCGATGAAGGCCAGCAGAGAAAATCGCTTCATACGCGTCTCCCGATAAGCGCTCGACCACGCAGCGAAGAGCGAAATCGAGGGTAGCAAGCAGCGTGCCCTGGACAAGGCAAGCCTTCGGGCTTCGTGCGGGCATCGTCACGCACGCCGGATCGGTCAAGCGAAATACGGCGGAGATCCTCGCGTCGTGACGAATCGTGAAGCAACGTTCACGTTGGGCTGTGGCATCCCGGCCCCGCAAGAAGTCGCGCGGAATTTGCGCGTAAGCCGACGGAATGGGCTGCTTTTACCGGCCCAGTAAATCCCCGCGCCTTTGTTTGCCTTCAGCGACGCAAAGAGGAAAGCTCAGGCGCTCCTCCATGGAAGTCACCTGCGAGCGCTGCAGCACTGTGTACGACTTCGATGACGCACTCGTTTCCGAGCGCGGCACGACGGTCAAATGCACGACGTGCAGCCATCAATTCAAGGTGCGCCGCGCCGCGCAGACCACCGCCCCCGACCTTTGGATCGTGAGGACTGTGGACGGGCGCGAGATCGAGTTCAGTGCGCTGCGTGATCTGCAGGCAGCGATCCAAGAGGTCCGAGTCACTCGCGACGATGTGCTCGTGCGCGGAAATAGTCGTCCGAGACGCCTTGGCTCGATCGCCGAATTGGAGCCGTTTTTCAACCGGATCGGAGTGACCGCACCACCGACGCAACGACGTGCGCGCACGCTCGCGGGCGGTGCAGTTGCGGTGCCACCGCCGACGGAAACATCCGTCGTGTTTACGCTCCCCAACGTCATGCGATCGGCGTTCGACTACGACGCGCCGCCACCTTCGTACCGCCGTGGCACCCTCCCGCCTCCGATGCCGATGGTTGGTCGCGGGTCGATTCCACCTCCGCCTCCCGTGCCCGTCGGCGGAAGACGACCTCCATCGGGTCGGTCTTCCACCCCTGGAGCAAGGTTTGGCGAGCCAAACACCGGTGACTTCAACGACGACCATTCGAACAGCGGGGTGGAGCGCGTGAGCGCCTTGCCGCCTCCGCCACTTCCGCCGCGCAAAAGTGTTCCGCCTCCGCCGCCGATGTTTCCCACCGTGGAGCCTCCTCCGCCGCCGTTCGAGCTGGCCCAGACAGCACTGATGTCTCCGCAGGATTCAACGCAGGTGTCGAAACTTCCCGCGCCTGCAGTGGAAAAATCCGCGCCAACAGCGGCCGAAACACGAGTTCGCGTGTCTGATCGTCCCGCGCCACTCGAGCCTGCTCCACGACTGTCCGATCGTCCGCCAGCGAAGGACACACCGATCATCGTGCCGTCGCCGGTAGCGGTTGCTCCAGACAAACCATCCGCGGACAAACCTTTACCACCAGCTTCTAGCGAAGCAAAATCGCCCAAGGCAACAGCCGCTGCGATCACGCCGAAGCCGGATGATGTCGCCACGTATGCGCCCACGAGTGACCGCGTATCAAAGTCGGCGATCACCGAACGAACGTCCGCACCAGGGTCGTCACGTCGAAGCGACGAGCCCTATTCCGAGCCTCGGTACTCAGGTCCGGTGCCCTCGCGACGCGCAGGAGCTGCTCGCTGGATCGTCGGGTTTGTCTTGGTCGGTTGCACCGCGCTCGTTGCAGTCACTGTCGGTCCGAAGCTGCTGAGCAAGCCTGAGCTTGTTGCGCCCAAGAGCGACCCGCGCATCGATACGCACCTCAGCGATGGTGATCGCGCCCTGAACGATGGCGACCTCGATGCAGCGAACGATGCGTACGTGAAAGCGAGCGCGCTCGGGGACAAGGATGCACGGATCGACCTGCGGCTGGCGCGAGTGGCGATCATGCATGCGGATGTTCCGTGGCTCAAAGCCCGTCTGCTTGCCGAGTCGGATCCTGATCACGCCAACGCCAAACGCGAGCTGGAAATCGCTGCGACGCGAGCAGGTCACGCGGTCGATCGAGCACAGGCGTCGGCACCGAACGATGCGGACGTGACGCGATGTCGAATCGATACGCTGCGGCTCACGGGCAAGCTCGCTGAAGCGCGCAGCCTCGTGGTTTCGTTGCCGAAGCAGCCGAGCGGTACGAGCGACGAGACGCTGTTCGCAATGCTCGATCTTGCCGAGCAGTCTCCGACGTGGACGACGGTGATCGATCGTTTGTCGCAAGCGTCCCGTGCCGAGCAAAACCTCGGACGAGCACGGGGGATGTTGATTTACGCGCTCGTGCGATCGGGTGACATCGCGAAAGCGAAAACGGAATTGGAGACGCTGGTCGGTTTGCCTCGTCCTCATCCGCTGATTGGAGCGTTTCGGACGTTCATCGAGCGGGTGGAAAAAGAATCGGGCGTGGCGGCGCCACCAGCGGGAAGTGCTGCTGCGACACCGGCGAATGATGACGACGTGCTGAAGCAAGCGGTCGAGGCGATGGAAAAGGGCGAATTAGAGCGGGCGAGCGGTCTGCTGCAACAGCTCGAGGCACGTTTGCCGAACGATCCCAAAGTGCTCACTGCCAATGGTCACCTTGCACAGAAGAAGAAGGATCGGCCTTTGGCGGTCAAGTATTTCGAAAAGGCGATTGCCGCGGACAAGAACCATTTCGAGGCCATGTCTGCGTTGGCGGACATCAAATGGGAAAGCGGCGAAAAACAAGGGGCGAGCATTCTCTACCGGCAGCTCATCGAGCGCGCACGGGGTAGCAACGACAATCCGCTCGTGCTCAGAGCCAAACAAAGATTTGCTGTGTACATGGAGAATTTGGAGTAGCTTCGGGACAAACCATGGCGAATACAAGGGCACTACCGATATTACCTGTCGTGTTTGTCATGGCGACTGGCCTATTGGCCAGTGCTTGCGAGGGACGGCCGAAGAGCGGCTCGGAATCGAAAAAGCAGCCTAGTTTCGACGCTCCGACGGTCGTGGAGATCGATTTGGGTCAAGGCGCGCCCGAAGTGGTCGCGGGCGGGCTGTTCAGCGCGGGTCGAGGCCGAGGGTTTGCGGATCTGTTGCAAACGATCGATAGCGCAAAAAAGCGCGACACGACCAAAGGTTTTTTCGTGCGTCTCGGAACGGCTGGTCTTGGTTTGTCTCGGGCGCACGAGCTCGGCCGTATTTTTGGCGCGATTCGGAAAGATAAAAAGCCCGTCATCTGTCACGCCGATGATCTCGGCAATGGCTCATTGCTATTCGCGTCCGTCGGATGTGATCAAATTTGGTTGAGCCCCGCGGCGGGAGTGAATGCGGTGGGTTTGGCGGCGGAAATGCTTTATGGCAAACGCCTGCTCGAGAAGCTGCACGTAGACGTGAATTTTCTGCAAGTCGGCAAATACAAAGGCGCGCAAGAGCCATTCACCAATGACGGCCCGAGTCCCGAGGCGAAAGAATCGGTGGAAGGAGCGCTGCGCGGACTGCGTACGTCCTGGCTTACCGCCATTTCGGAGGGTCGAGGCAATCCTGCCCTCGCGGAGGTGGTCGAAGAGGGGCCTTATTCCCCGGAAGAAGCCAAAGAAAAAGGGCTCATCGACGCAATCGGATACGTGGACGAAGCACGCGACGAAGCGAAGAAACTCGCAAATGCTGAGCGAATCAATGTTCGTTTCGGTTCGGGGCCTTCCGGTGACTCGGCATCGCGCGGGCTGGTCGGCGTATTGCGAGCCATTGCAGGACCAGGCGCCGCCGGAGAGCCACGCATTGCGGTGGCCGTTGCTTCGGGAGCCATTTCAATGGGCGGATCGCCTCAATCGCCGCTTGGGGGAAGCGACGGAATCAGCGAGCGCGAGCTAGGAAAAACCATTACACGCCTTTCAGAAGACGAATCCGTCAAAGCCGTCGTCCTGCGCATCGATTCCCCAGGCGGATCGGCATTGGCGTCCGATTTGCTCTGGAAAAAATTGATGAAGTTACGCGGGGAAAAACCTCTCGTCATCTCCGTCGGAGGAATGGCAGCAAGCGGCGGATATTACCTCGCCTGCGCCGGATCGAAAATTGTCGCGGAATCAACGAGCATCGTAGGATCCATTGGCGTGGTCATGGGCAAATTCGCCGTGCGCAAAACGCTAGATGAAATTGGTATCTCGACAACCACGATTGCCGCTGCGCCGGATCCGCTAAAAGCCGCTCGAGCGACGTACATGTCGCCATTTTCGAGCTGGGATGATCCCACCCGGCAAAGAGTGCTAACTTCAATGAATTCGGTTTACGATCTCTTCATTCGCCGCATTGCCGAAGGAAGAAACATGGACGCCAAAAAAGTCGGCGAAAGTGCCGAAGGGCGAATTTTTGGCGGCGTCGAAGCAAAAGACCGCGGCCTCGTCGATGACCTCGGTGGTTTGTCCGATGCGCTCGTCCTCGCTCGCAAACTGGCCTCGCTGCCCGACGACGTGCCCATCGATATCGTTGGAGGCCCCGCAGGTTTGCTCGAGCTGCTCGATGTGGACGATGCGGATGCTCAGCAAAACGCAGTCGCGAAAACTGCACGACAAACGACCATGGACATGATGCTTCCGGATATTTCCGGCGTGGCGCCCCCGGAGCTGGTGACGTTTTTAGGCTCGATGTCGCCGCTGCTCGCAGGTGAACGTTCCCTCGCAGCAATGCCCTTTGGCATCGCAGTGCACTGACGAGCTGATGAAGTTTTACCCGCATGAACCCTGCTCGCACAGAATGCGATCCCCCTTCAATGAGCAGGCTTTGATAGCCTGGCAGCGCTTTTCATGAGCTCGACGGCCAACGATCACGCGACAGGACGCACGGAGCGGCGAACGATGCCGCCGCCGGAGCTACTCGATCGATCCGCACCCGCATCGGCGGGATCGCTGGTGCTCGAAGCGCTTCGAGCCGAAGAAGCGATCACGCGGCACAAAGGACCTCGAGCCGAAATCGCGCATCTGCGTGCACGCGTCGAACGGCATCACGAAGAAGGCGAAACGTCCAAAGAGCGTGAAACGGCGATGGTGCTCGCACGGCTGCTCGTTTCGCGCGAAACGGAGCTCGACACCGCGATCGCGATGGCTGAGCGCGCTCTGCAAATCGCTGACGACGCGGACCTTCGTTCCGAGCTTGCGGAATGGCTGACGGGACTCGGTGAGCCTGTTGCAGGGGCCGCGGTTCTTCGGATTTCGTGCGACCCATCTCAACCGCTTGCGACCGCGCAACTTCTCGAGCAGATCGCGGTTCTTCTCGCACGTGGCGCAGATCCGACCGGAGCCGCTGCGGCGCTCGAACAAGCTGCGGCGCTCGATCCATCTCAACCGTTGGCGTTCGAACTACTTGGTGCGATCGGTGCTTGGGCCGTCAAAGCCGTACCGGGCGACATCGCTGCGCATGCGTATCTGGCCGCAGCAGAGCGACACGACACGCTGGGCGATACGGAGAGCGGCGTCGAAGATCGTTTGCGTGCGTTTGAAATTGCCACGCATGACGAAACCGTCGCGGATGCTGTTTTCCAAGCGTTGGCGATGCGCGGAGCGCTCGATGCAGCCGACGAGGCTCTACGCGAACATGCCCTCGCTCTGGCCGAGACAAACCGTTATCGTGCAAGGCAAGTACACCTGCGACGAGTGACTCAGGCGCTCGACGAGGTACATGCGTCGCGAGCTCTCGGAGCGATGCTCGACGCTGGCATCATTGCCGAAATCGACACGGATCTCGGGGCGATTGCAGACCGAGTCATCTCGCTCGCGCAACTCGATGCCGTCGCGTCAATGCGCAAGAAGCTGCAACAAAAAGTAGGATCTATCGCGGCGATCCTTTCGCAAGCCAAAGGCGTCGAAGCTGCTGCGGCAACGCTGCTCCAAGCCGTGATGCATGCGACAAACAATCGCGAGCGAGCCGATGCGCTCGTGCAACTTGCCGCATCGACGAACGGTGAAGTGTCCGCGGTGCTGCTCGCCGTGGCGGCCGAAAGCTACTTGAGCCTCGGACTCAATCAGCTCGCGAGGCGAACCGCTGAAGATGCGTGTCTGGCGGATCCTGCATGCGCGCGGGCCTTCTCCGCGCTTGCACGAGCAACGATCGCGGCACCGCACAAGGACGCTGCGATCGCCGTCGAAAGTGGCTCGTCGACGATGCTGATTCGCGCCTCGATTTGTGACGGCATGGCGCACGCCTTCGAAGCCGTGGGCGAAGACGAACTGGCGCTCACGTGGACGCAGCGATGGCTCGCGTTGCAGCCCGGTTGTCCCGAAGCAATGCACGAACTGGTGCGTCGAGCATCGAAGGCTTACGACGCTGATCGGATCGAAGATGCACTTGGTTGGGTGCTTTCCCAACCGCGTCCGCTCGATGACATGGCGAGCGTATTTGGCGAGGCACTCGAACTGCTCGCCGAGCTTGATGAGCAGCGATCGATCGATCTTGGTCGTCGAGCGCTGGACATGTACGGGCCTCGAGTTCCCGGGCTACGCGGACGATTGCTTGCGCTGAGTGAACGGTCAGGCGACTCGACGCTGGCGATCAGTTTGCTCGAACGACTTGTGTCTTCGAAGGTGAAGGACGGTCGAGCGGTCGAGCGGCTTTTCGATCTGGCACAACGACGTGCGGACGTGAGTGATTGGGATGGTGCGGCGTCCGAGCTTTCACGAGCAGCGGCGCGTGGAGCGCATTCGCGCACGTTGAACGAACATCTCGATGTTCTCGATTCCGAGATGCAAGCGGCCGGGACAAACCTTGGATCGGACGGTTTGGTAGCGTTCGTCGAAGCGCGAGTGCATGTGCTTGGCGCGTTGCTCGACGGTCCTGAGCAAGCGCAGCTCGAGAACTTGTCGATGGCCCTGCGCGAGCTAGGCAGTGTGAAGTGGGATCTTGCGCAGGATCCCGTGGGTGCAGAGAAGTCGTTTTTCAAGGCTGCACAAGCTGCTCCGCACGGCGGAATGGTTCGCTACGCGCATGACATGATGACGTTCGCGGGGCCGGAAACAGGCCTCGATGCGGTCATCCAGCGCGCGGCAAGATTGGACGAACCGCGCCGTCATGCAGCGCTGCTCATCGATGCGGCGAACTTGGCGTACGCGCATAAGTTGTCCAAGCGCGCGATGGATATTGCGGCGAGCGCGATCCAAATCGATCCGTCGCGTGCAGATGCCGTCGCGATCGTCGAGAAGGCATCGGATTCGGCGCTAGGCGGCGTCGAGACGCTCGATCGCATCTACAACGTCCTCGCTCAAGCAGCGCTCGGTTGTTTCGGCCGACGCGCTGCGCACTACCGTGGTGCACGACAACTCGAACGCCGAGGAGCCGTCACCGCAGCGCTTCGTCATGCCGTCTGCGCGTTCGAAGCCGTTCCATCCGAAGGTACGGCGTACGTGCTCATGGCGCGTTTGTCCGAGCGATCCGGTGATCCGGCGGATGCGATTCAATCCATCGTGCGTGTTGCAGAAGCGACTCCGCCCGCAGCGCGTGCAACGTGGTTGCTACGTGCCGCATCGATGGCGAGCCCAGGAGAAGAAGGCGCGCGCATTCGTTACGATCTGCTGCTTCGAGCTGCGACGGCGCGGCCCGACATGTCGACGATCGATCAGGTCGGCACCGTCATGCGACAACTGCTTGGTCACGGAGACGACGCGGACATCGTCTCGATGCGTTTCGAGCGTGCATCGCTCGCGTCGCTCAAGAAATCAGATGGCCCCGACGGAGCGCGTGCTGCCGTTGCGCTTGCACGAGTCGCTTTCGGCGCGCTCGCTTCACACCGCATGGGCCTCGCGCTGCTGGAGAAAGCCATCGCAGCCGATGGTGACATCGACGAGTACGCACTGGTCCTCGAATACGCCACGACCATCGCGAATGCCGATGCCGCTGCAGCGCAAGCGTTCATCGACAATCTGATCAACGTCGTGAATCGTCCGTACACGAGTGTAGGCAGTGCACTGCTCGTGTTTGGCGCTCGAGTGGCTCATGCTCTCGGCAATGCACAGGCCCGCGCGCTGCTCCTCGTGCAAGCCGCGCGTCGCGCTTCCGAAGACGACCTGGTCATTTGCGAAGCCGATGCAGCCGTTCGGGAAGCAGGAGTTGCTGCGCTCGCAAGCGATCTCGACAAGGCGGTTTCTCCGGAAGAACGCATCGCTGCATTCGTTCGCGTAGCCGAAACCAAAGAGCGCGACGGCTTATGGAATGAGGCGCTCGATTCGCTCGACAGAGCGCTCAAGTCGAAGCTCCTTACTCCGCCGCAGCGAGAGGCAGTGCTGTCGAGCAAACGTCGGCTGCTCCTGTTGTCGGGACGAACAGCGGATGTCGAAGCGCTGTTGTCGACGGAGCTCGAGCGCACAGATCTCGAGCCAGCCACGCGTATTCGTCTGGCGGTCGATCTATCGTCGCTCCTCGGAAATCGAGGTGACGACACGGCGGCTCTGGCCACGCTGCAACGAGTCGCGAAACTCGTCGAGCACGACAAAGAAGTTCTCGTGACGATGTTGCGTTTGGCGCGACGAACCGGAGACAAACGCATCCAGCTCAAGGTCCTCGAGCGTCTCGTCGAAATGACGCCGATCGAGGCAGCGCGAAAAACCGTGCAGCGCGAGATAGCGCGTCTTCGCGAGCAGCTTGGAGAAAGCGCCGCGGGGTCGAATACGGTCGCGTTTTCCAGTGACCAGCCGCAAGGCGGTGCGACGTTCGAGCAGATGCAGGCGGACGCGATTGAACGAGGCGATCACGCTGCAGTTGCGAACATTTTGGCCAAGCGCGCCGAGATCACGGCCGACGCTCAACGCAAGAGCACCCTGCGCAGACATCGCGCCGCGATTCTCGATCAGCATCTTGGCAAGCACGAGGAAGCGCGCGTCGAGCTGGTTTCGCTCCTCGCCGAAACGCCTGGCGATATCGACTCGATGCACATGCTGGCCGATCTGCACGAGCGCCTTGGAAAACCGCTACTCGCCGCCACGCTTTGGAAACAACTCAGCGAATCACCCAAGGTCAAAACGGGACGTGTCGAAGCTGGTCTTCGCGCCGTCCGGGCGTACGTCGACGGTGGCGATGCGAAAGCTGCGCGAACCGTGCTGGACAGCATTGCGACGGTCGCGCCACGGGATGCCGTCATTGAATTGCGAGCAGCCATTGCGCGTGAGCAGGGCGATACGCGCGCGCAAGCCGAGGCGCTCGAACAACTCGCCAATGCATCGTCTCAGCCGGCGGAAAAACGAGCGGTCTATCTGCTCGAAGCCGCTCACTTGGCTGCTGCGAGCGGCGATGAAAACTTGGCTCTCGATCGCGCCCGTCGCGCCGTACAGATTGCTCCGCATTCGGCAGATGCCGTGCTCGAATTGAGGCGACTCGAATATCGAGTGCACGGAACGGGCACGCCACGCGAAGCTCAGTTTGCCATTGAAGAACTCACGCGGATTGCTCCGGATCTGTCGCGTGGACAATTGGAACTCCAAGCATTTCTTCTCGCCGAACAGCTCGATGTCGTACAGGGGCGTGGAGCAGGCCTACGCGAGCTCAACAAGCGTCATGCCGAGCTGGGAAATGCGCCGCTGATTGCGCTTGGAATGGCCGAGCGGCTGGTGCGCAATAAAAACTACGACGCTGCCATTCCGCTTTTCGAGCATGCATTGACCGGCAATTTACGCAGCGTGCGTACTCGAGGTCGAGTGGCTCTTGCCGCTTCCCATGCGGCCATGAGCGCCGGACAACTCGATCTTGCTTCCCGTTTGCTCGATCGCGCAGCGGCCGAATCCGATACGCGTCCGATTGCGCTTCGTCGAAAGCTCGAGTTTGTCGCGAAGCACGGCGAACCGGATACTGCGCGCAAAGCCATCGAAGAACTCATCAATCAAACGGCGGGAGTCGACAAGGCTCGGTTTCTGGTGCAGCTCGGCAGATTGATCGTCGCCACGGATCCCAAAGACGCCACGCGTCTATTTACCGAGGCAGCACCGTTAGCAGTCACGGACCGTGCATTGACCGCGCAAATAACAGATGAGCTCACGCGGCTCAAACCGAAAAAGACCGACGACGCGCCGACGTTATCAGTTGAATCGGTTGAATGGGATGAAGCCGCCGATAGCCTCGACGACATTCCCATTCCGCTCGCCACGCCGGTGGCGACGCCCGCCCAACGCCCGAAAGCTCCCGACCTACGTCCGGCGGCGCTTCTAAAGCCAATGCCTGCCAAAGTCGAGGCAATACCGGTCGAAAAACGTACGCAAACGCCAATGGTCGTCGAAAAGCCCCACAAGGCCAGCGACGAAACGCCGCCCATTTTCATTGCGCCTGCACCTGCTCCGGTCGTATCGATTGCTGCACCTGCCGACGAGACCACGCTTTTCGCGCAGCTCGCAGCAGGCTCCTACGAAGCGGGCGATCGCCTAGCTCAACTTTACATTGCCGACGCCGCCGATCGTTCGCGCGATTTGCTCGCCGTACGAAAACAACAAGTATCGCTCCGGCCAGGCGACAGGCAAGCGCTCGAAAACCTCCGCAAGGCTGCGCTGGAGGACCGCAATGAAGCGCTCGCGCGGGCCATTGATCACATATTGCGAGGTTTCGATCCGCATGCCTCGCCGCTGTCTCCGCCGCCCTTGTCCGCTTTGATGACGTCCTCGGAGCTGGTCTTGGCGATCTTGTTCAAGGCCATCGAGGATCCCATCAATGAAGCGCTGGCAATTACCTGGGACACCGGACGTTACAAGCGCGAGCCGAGCCATTATGGGCTCGCCAGCGCCATTCGAGTGCAGCCAGGCGCCGCGACGTTGCTCGGCGAATCGTATGGCCATATCATTCGAATCTTCGGTGCCACGCGTACGCCACTATTTCACCGAAAACCGCCGCCGAATCAGCCGGGACCAAGCACGCCGCTGTCCACGCAAATTGCGCTGCTTACTCCACCGGCCATCGTGCTCGTCGGTGATGTGCGCGAAGAATCGCCCGAGCTTTATTACACGCTCGGCACGGCCATTGCGGGGGCAATGGCTGAATACGTGCTCGTGCGAGGTTTGCCCGAGGAAACGATACGCACCCTTGTATCGGCACTTCTGGCCGCATTTGGCCCCGTAGGAGCGCAAACCCGCACCGATCCCGCCGTCGCGCGTCTTGGTCAGGATTTATGGCAAGTCGTTACGCCCCGAGGAGATCGGCGTTTGCGTGAAATATTCGCCGAAGCCCACGTGTCGCCTTATGAAGTGGCGCTCGAAAACACTCGTCGGGCAGCCAGGCGCGCGGGACTCTTTGCCTGTGGTGATCTGCCCACGGCGCTACGTTTGCTCATTGCCGACCTTGGCATTTCGCTCGATATTCCCCTGACGGCACCGGATGGTCTTGCCCAAGCGTGTGCACAGCATCCGCCGATTGCAGAAATCGTCCGTCTCGCGACCCGGAGTGAATATGCCGAAGCGCGCTGGCATTCTGTTCCCAGCCTCGACACTCGCAAATCGCAAGCGCCTCGGCCGTTTCGCCCGTCATGATAAAAATGAAGGGTGGGTATTGCGGCTCGCCCAACGTTTCGATCGCCTCACATCCTTTAGTCTGACAAGATTGTCAGAGCCCGGTCCTGAATGGACCGAGGATTTCGGCTATTTCCCCACCTCTTTTCGCTGGCCCAAAGATCGCTTGAGGGATTCTCGATGAAGGCAGGAGGCCTCTCGTTGGTGCGCATGTTTCGATCGCTGGCGTTTGCCTTGCTCGCGTCCGGGTGCCTGGAAATTTCTGAACCGGTAAAGTACGAGCCGACGCAATCACCGCCGATCCTCGTTTCTTCCGGCCTGGACCCCGATCCTCGTGGAATTCTGCTCGTCGGCGGCGACGTCGGTTTAGCGGAGTTCCCGATTACGGCGTCCGTGGTTTCCGAGGATGCGGGAGAAACCGTCAAAGTTGCGCTGTACGTCGATTATGGCATCACCAATGCTTTGGAGCAGCCATTCCGATATGCTTTGCCAAATTTCCCCGAGCTTCCGCCCGCGACCCTAACCGATCCTCCTCGACCGCTCATTGGTGTACGTTGGGTCTCCGGCGCATTCCCTATTCAACCCGGTTGTCATCGGCTCACGCTCGTCGTCACGCATGAATTCGATACGGCTAGCGGATGTCCACAAAATCTCAATGACTCTAGTCAGGTCACGTGGCATTTTCGGCAATGCGACGTAGGAGAATGCCCGCTCGCATTGGAGGATTGTCCCGTCACTGAATCTACATGTCCGCTCGAGCCGTAATTCGTGACTTTCGACGCGAAAGCGCGAATGGTACCACGGAGGAATTCCATGAAACGAAGCTTATCCTCGATCATTCTTTCTGTTTCAGCTCTGTTTGTCTTGTCCGGCTGTGTGATGCTGGCGGGAGAATCCGCGCAAGTATCGAATACATGCTCATCGGACGATGATTGCGAAGACGGGGTTTGCGTCGATGTTTTCGGCGCACCGGCCTGCGTAGCGACACGCGCCGATCTTCCTGGGCTCATTTTGGAAGTGCAGCCTTCGGCCGAAGCTGCTTATGGTGCCGGAACGTCTTTTCTCGTGCCTTTTGCGGGCGGCGGGCTCGCTGCGCAATCGGACACCGGAATCGTTCTCGAACAAGACATCGTTTTGCCGCGGTCGCTGGTATCACCGATCGAGCTTTACATCGATTACGACTACAAAGATTGCCCGCTTCCATCCACTCGCATACTTGGCGCAGATTTCGTCTTCTTTCGCAATTCCATTCACGCAGGCTTGCCCGACCACGAAGCGACCGCCATTGCCCTGGACGGCTCTGTCGATTCTTATGCCGTCGATTTGCCTCGAGGCATCTACGACATGCACGTGATTCCCCACGTCCCCGCTGGTTGTGCCGGCTCGCCTCCGCCTCCTACGTTTCTCTCTGGGCTCGATATCTCCCAAGGTGGCAAGCTCGATTTGAACCTCACTGCGCCCCCGCGTGTCATTGGTGGCACCATTGGTTTTCCCAAAGGCCAGGACTTGACCGGCTGGTCCATTCAAGTGGTCGAGCCGAAACGCGGTAAACCCATTTCACATACCCAAGCGCTCCAAGTCGAACCGCTCAATTTTTACGCCTCGTATAACCTCGAATACTTCTGGAGCTATTCGGTAGACAGCTCTCCGGTACTCCGATTGACGCCGCCACCAGGAGTCAAAGCGCCGCGGCTTTTCTGGGAAATTGCCGCCTTGAGCCCGCTCGATCCAAACGATACCAACATTGCCGCCAATCTCGTGCTCGTCGACCTCGATGCCGTCGGGCGCGACGTGGATGCTTTCGTCGTCGATACGCATGGCAATGCAGTCGTCTCGACCATTACCTTCCGGAGCCTCGAATTGTCCGGCAATGCTTCGAATAATGCCAATTTCAGCATCGTCGTCGACACCGGCTCGGATGGCCGATTTGCAACGAAATTGCCCCCCGGCAGATACAAAGTCACCGCTCATCCCACCTTCGATACCAGCAAAGCCGTCACCACCGAAGAATGGGAAATCGTTGGCGACGCATGCGTCTGCGGCAAAGGCCTCGTCATTCGAGACAAATCCACCATCGCGGGCGAGGTTGTCTTGCCAAACGGCTTTCCGCTCACCTTCGGAACCGCCACCGTCTACCCTTCGCGCTCACCCGCACGCCCATACCTTTCGAGTCACCTCGTCGCTGCTGCACCCACCTCGCAA
>CAZETM010000038.1:0-27196 GCA_964514885.1 uncultured Polyangium sp.
GGGTTCGCATGGCCGAACAGTAGACGCAGAGCCCCCCCTGCGTGCAAGTCTGCTGAACACCTCACGTCACTTTCCTTCGAGCTGCCTCATCCACGGGTCGCTACGGTGACGCGCAGCACATCAAATCCTCAAAAAGTCAGCTTGTTCGATGTTTGGTTGCAATCGGGAAAACAGGCAGATCGGTCACAGCCAGGTCGGACCTAGATCCACACCCAGCACAGACGCGATCGATTCAGCCGCTCGAACTCCCGAAGCTTGCGACTCCTCGAACAGCGCCATGCCAGGTTGATCTGCATGCGCCCATGCGACGCGATCATCGAGCATCACCAGTGGTTCGAACGGGCGATCACTCAGAAAACCCGGGCGTGGTCTGGGCATCGCATGACCCCACACGCACACGTCGAGACGTTCGATCTGGTCGCGCAAATCAGGATGCGCGGGATGCAGATCACGCAGCACTTCGTCGGCAATATTTGTCCACGGTGCACGCAACAAAGATGCTCGCGCGCCTGCGACGTCAGGCCCTCCGTACGCGCGGTAATACGTGAGCACAGTACGCTCGGACAACTCCGTCTGCTGATGTCGCGCGTCGACATATCCGAGCCCTGCAGCGCCATACACGACCGAGTCCCACGCCATGTCGGGATCGATCGGACGCGTGACGTGCATGTTGGCGACGACCCACGGTGAACTCGCGCGTACGGGCAATCGATCGGCAGCACGTGGAAAAAGTCGTCGCGTGATGAACGCCGGTGAGGCGAGCACGACTGCACGTGCATGCGTACGCCGCACGGACTTGTCGCGCACATCGACCCAACGAACTTCGACAAGTTTGTTCGGTAGAACCTCGATCGACGTTGCAAGCGCTTCGAGCTTTACCGCTGCATTCGATCGTTCGAGCAGCGCTTTCGAGAGCTTTCCGTTGCCTTCGGGCCACACGAGAAAGTGACTGCCTTCGAGCTCTGGAGTCTTGAGCTTGCGTCCTGCGAAGTAGTGCAGCGCGGCCCATGCCGACACTTCCTCCGGCTCGGCTCCGAAGTCGTCGAGGCACGCGTAACGCACGTACCACTGCAAGAAGGGCGAGGTGAATCCTTCGCGCTCCAAGTAGGTGCGCATGTCGATCTTGTCGAGCGCAAGCAAGTCCGGATCTCGCGACGAGAGCGCGAGCGGAATTTGAAACGCAGGTCGTCCGTCATTCCCAACGCGAGTCGTGAGTGTTCGTTCGAGTTCGGAGAATCGTTCGATGTCTTCACGATCTCGATCGTCGAGTTCGTCTTGTGGAACCAGGCCCGGATGCCATGCGCCTCGGTAAAACAATCGTTCTTGTGGCGAGTGGCAAAGCAGACGCGGATCGAACTGCGGACGATTCGCTGCATCCCAACCCGTCAGTGCGCCCATCTGTTCGAGCAAGCGTAGCGCCGCGCGAGCTTCAGGGTTTGGCGCGGCAAGGTAGTGCGCTCCCCATGGATAATGCGTGACGCCGTCGTCTCCCCACGTGCTCGTGCCACCGACGAACGGTTCCAGTTCGAGCACTTGCACGTCGAGCGATGCAGGTGCCAAGCGCCACGCGGCAGACAAACCCGCAATGCCACTTCCGACGATGACGACATCGGCTTGCTTCGGTTCTTCGTTCGAACCACCAATCGCTCCATCGCGCAGCAGATGACCGACCGAATGCGATGCACCAATGATGCGTCCGCCGATGGGCTTTCTTTGTGGCGCGACCACATCGATCGCCCAGCCCGCTGCCAACGCCGTGAGGAAAGCTCGACGTTCCATCAGCGAGTGAAGACGCCCCACTCGCGCGAGTAGATCCCCACGAGTTTCTGATCGTTCAAACGGTTTGTCACGGTGGGGATACGTCCCGTGTCGCGCGGGAAGCGAAACAGTTCGGGCAACGTTGCCGTCTCGAGCCAACGCAGCTTCGACGGATCGATGCGCAGCGATCCAGGCGCCGCGAGATTTTCGCCACCGATCAGGACAAACCCCCAGTCTCCGAAGCTCGGCACGTACACATGCAGAGGCGCCGTGTGAAAGCCTGCCGTCTCGAGCGTCTGCACGATGCACCAGAACGACTCACGCGCGTATTGCGGCGACGTCGATTGCACGACGGCGACACCGCGCACCGACAAACGTTCACGCAGCAGATGATAGAACGCGTCGGTGTAGAGTTTGCCGACGGCGTAGTTCGATGGATCGGGGAAGTCGACGATTGCGAGGTCGAATGCTTCGCGCGCTTCTTCGAGGAACTTGTAGGCGTCTTCGTTGCGAATGGTGAGGCGCGGGCTGTTCAGCGCGTTGCTGTTGAGCTCGCGTCCGACCGGAAGCTGACGAAACGCATCGGTCACGGCCGAGTCGAGATCCACGAGCACGATGCGCTCGATCGAGTCGTACTTGAGCAGCTCGCGCACCGCGAGGCCGTCACCACCACCGAGCACGAGCACCGTGCGTGGATCACGTCCCAGTGCGGCGACTGCAGGATGCACGAGCACCTCGTGATAGCGCTGCTCGTCATCGGACGAGAACTGCAAGTTGCCGTTGAGGAACAGACGAGTCGTACGCGGCGAACGCGTCATCACGATGCGCTGATACGGCGACTGCGCGACATGGATGATGGGCGCTCCGAAGTAGACCGTTTCGGATCGATCGACGAAGCGTGTGACCAGTCCAAACCCTACGCACAGCGCGACGGTGATGAGGATGCACTGCGCTCGCAGACGAAACAGGATGGCTCGATCGAGCGGGAAGAGGAACGTCGCGAGCAGCGCCACGACTGAGTTCAGAATGCCGAAGAAAAGGCTGGTTTGGTGAACGCCTAGTCGTGGAAGGAGCAGCGTTGGAAATAGCAAGCTGGCGATGAGCGCGCCGATGTAGTCGAGCATGAGCACACGCGCGACAAGCTCTTTGAGGTCCAACGAAAATTGCAGCAGACGAATCAGCAGCGGTATTTCCAGTCCAACCAACATACCGACGAGCAGCACGATCCCGTAGAGCGCAAAGCGAAACGCAGCCGCAGCCGTGTAGACCTTGAAGAGCAGCGGCGCCGAAAGTCCCCCGGCCAGCGCCAAACACAGCTCGATCTCCACGAACCGTTCGAGCAGACGATCCTCGATGAACTTGGACAGGTACGAACCGATCCCCATCGCGAACAGGTAAAGACCGATCACGAAGCTGAACTGCGTGACCGAGTCTCCGAGCACGTAACTGGCGAGCGTGCCTGTCACGAGTTCGTAAACGAGCCCGGAAGTGGCAATCACGGTCACTATGCCCAGGAGCGCGGGCTGAATGAGGCGGCGCGGCAGCGGCATCTTGGGCCTTCGTAGCACTTGGAAGGCGTGGCGGGTGAGGGCCTTGAGCGACGTCTTCTTTCCTCACGGACTCACGGAGAGGAAGCCTCGAACATCGTTTGCGTTGATCGACACGACACGCACGACGATTTGGGGCTAGATTGCCCTCCGTGACTAACCCGTTCGACCGCCAGGCGGCGTGTCCGTCGTGCGGGGCTCCGATCACGTTTCGCTTTGCCGGAGCCGCAGCGCAGGTTTGCAGGAGCTGCAATTTCGTCGTTGCACGCACCGATCGAAACCTCGTCGCGGTCGGCCGTATGGCCGATCTCGTCGACATCCCGTCACCGCTGACACTCGGTGCCACGGGTCGATGGAACGGCTCCGAGCCGTTCGTCGTCGATGGTCGCGTGCAGCTCGATCGAGCCAGTGCTCCCGGCGCGCCGTGGCAAGAATTCTTCATCGCGTTCCCGAACAGTGGAAAGTGGTGTTGGGTCGCGGCTGCACAGGGACGCTGGTACTCGACCACTGAATTCCCACCTCCGCAGTCCGGTCTTCCTCCGATCAATCAACTGCGTCCTGGCCAGCAAATTCAGCTTGGCGAATACGGCGCGTGGACGGTCGCGGAAGTCGGACAACGACGCGTCGTTGCCGGTGAAGGCGAGATGCCGTCCGTCGCGCAACCCGGTGCACCCACAGGCTACGCAGACATCGCGGGTCCCAACGGCGCGTTCGGCACGATCGACTACGGCAACGGCCAGAACATCCCCGCCAAACTCTATCTCGGACGCCAAATCGATCCCGCCATCATGACGCTCGATTCGGGCCAACCGATGGAGGCTGCGAAGGCTGAAGTCACGAGCGTGACGTGCCCGAACTGTGGCGGCAATCTTCCGTTGGTTACGCCAGGACAAACCGAGCGTATCGTTTGTCGTTACTGCGGCATGGCCAGCGACTTGGCTCAAGGTGCGCTCCGTGCGCTCGGGCCTGCTCCCAAACCGCCCATCGAGCCGTACATCCCGCTCGGCACCGAAGGCACCCTTCGCAACAACCGCGTCATCTGCATCGGCTTCACGATTCGCGGATGCACGGTCGAAGGTGAGCGTTATCGATGGCGCGAGTACCTCGTCTATGCAGGACCGCGCATCGGCTACCTGTGGCTCATGGAAGAGGACGGCACGTGGTGGCTCGTCACTCCCATTCCTCCTGGCGAAGTCGCTGTCTCGGGTGGAAGCGCGCTGTACCAATCGAAGAACTACAACTGGAAGCAGAGCGTTAGTGCGGAGACGGAGTACGTCGTCGGCGAGTTCTACTGGAAGGTGGAGATCGGCGAGACGGTTCAGGCGACTGAATACGAAGGCTCCGGCGGCAAAGTCAGCATCGAGCAGAACAGCAAGGAAGTTACCTACTCGTTCTGTGAACGTTTGACCCCCAACGACATCGCGACTGCGTTCGGTGTCAAGGCTCCCCCGTCGGCTTCATCAAGCGGCGCCGGTGGCGGCTGCGGCACCATCATCGTCATCGCCATCGTACTCATCATCCTCATCCTCGTGCTCAGTGATTGCGACGGATGTGGAGGCGGTAGCAGCGGCGGCGGCGTGTTCATCGGCGGGCCGAGCTTCGGCGGCGGGAAGTAAGCGAAAGGGGCGCGAATCCTCGTGCCCCTTCAGCATCGGCTAGCTCAGCGCCGGATTCGTCAAGGACGACCGATGCACGAGTACAAGAAGCCGAGCGAGCGAATCTCTTCCGGGTCCCAAATGTTGCGACCGTCGAAGATCGTCGCGTTCTTCATCAACCGCTTCATGCGGTGAAAGTCTGGGCTGCGGTACTCGTGCCACTCCGTGACGATCGCGAGCGCATCGGCATCCGTCGCGGCTTCGTACATCGTCTCGCAGAGCGTGATGCGCTCGCCGAAGATCGCGCGGATGTGCTCCATCGCTTGCGGGTCGTGAGCTTTCACCTTCGCACCTGCCTCGAGCAGATCCTCGAGCAACGTGATAGCCGGTGACTCGCGAATGTCATCCGTTTGCGGTTTGAACGCCAGACCCCACACCGCGATCGTTCGACCCGCAAGTGCTTCATCAAAGTGCCGACGGATCTTCGTTCCGAGCAGATGCTTCTGACGCTTGTTCACTCGCTCGACGGCTTGCACGATCTCCAAGTCGTGACCGACCGAGCGTGCCGTCTGCACGAGCGCTGCGACGTCTTTCGGGAAACACGAACCACCGAAGCCGGGACCCGGGAACAAGAACTTCGGACCGATACGCACGTCGGCTCCGACGGCTTTGCGCACGCGATCGATGTCCGCGCCGAGTTTTTCCGCGAGGACTGCCAAATCGTTCATGAATGAAATACGTGTCGCCAGCATCGCGTTCGCCGCGTACTTCGTGAGCTCCGCGGACCGTGCGCCCATCAGGTGAATGCGATCGTTCGTCCGGACGAACGGATCGTACAAGTGACGCAGGACTTCGAGCGCACGCGGATGATTCGATCCGATCACCACGCGATCGGGTTTCATGAAGTCGTTGATCGCGTCGCCTTCTTTGAGAAACTCCGGGTTCGAAGCAACGCCGAAATCTTCGTTCGTATGACGTCGAAGGATCTCTTCGATGCGATCTGCAGTGCCGACAGGAACGGTGCTCTTGGTCGCGACGACTTTGAAGCCGTTCATGTTCTTGCCGATCGTTTCGGCGACGCTGTAGACGGCCGATAAATCAGCCGATCCATCAGCGGCTGGGGGCGTGCCGACGGCGATGATCACGACTTCCGCACCGCGGATGGCCGCGGGGATATCCGTGGAGAACGTCAGCCGTCCGGCCTTCGCGTTCTTTGCGATGAGCACGTCGAGACCTGGTTCGTAGATGGGAACTTCGCCGCGAAGAAGGCGCGCGATCTTGTCCGCATCCACATCCACGCAAGCGACGTCGTTGCCGAAATCAGAGAACCCGGCGCCCGCGACGAGGCCGACGTAGCCCGTCCCAATCACAGCAAGCTGCATGCGCTCACCCTATCATTTCTTCTATGGCGTCTTGGCGTGAGGTGCTCGCGCCCAAGACGCAAACCATCAGCGAATCTCAACCTTTTCGGCTGCACCACTGCAACCTGAAACGACGAATCCGTGACGCCCTTCCATGCTCGCACTTTGCTCGAGCTTCTTGCACGTGGAGCGGCGAACACCTCGCGGGCCGAATCGATCTTGGTTGTCTTCGATCACCTCGATCGACGATGCCGACACGACACGCAACGTAAACGTGACGGGGTCTCCTTCGATCGTGTGATGCGTGAGCGATAGATCGGCAGGCTTGCCAGCCTGATACGCGTCCCACAAACACTTGCGCGCGGTTGCATCGTAGCCCTGATCAAGACGTCGCACTTCACGACCACACGATGGCGCTGATGCACCAACGGGCTCAGCGCTCGCTCGCGGAAGGTTGCTCGACGTCGACGTGACCGACTCTTCACCGCTTCGCGTGGTGCTCTTCGAGTTGGCGCAGCCTGCAACGAACGTCGCCAGAGCGATGCACACCAAAGACATTTCGCGCCACCAAATCGATGCTCGCATGTGCTGCTCGGAGTACCTCGCGCGTTTGCTTTCAGCAACCGTGTTTGCAGCGTTCGTTCGGGGCGGTGTGGCACGTCGACCGTGCTCCGCGAACGCTCTTACGGCCGTCCAAACCTGAGCGTCAGTCCAAGCCATCCACGGGCAAGGTAGAGGAAGTTCAGCGTGACGTAGATCCAGAAGAAGACGTCGAGCCTGTCCGCGATGGCGAAGATCCAGATGTGGCTGGGGTAGTGATTTAGAAACCGCAAGAACGTCATCACGAGCGCGCCGAAACGACCGACGATCGACTTGGGACGTGCTTGCTCGTGAGTCTCGTAGTGCGCTTCGGCTTTTGTTGCTTCGCCTGATAACTCGGGTCTACGCACGAAATTCGTCAGACCGATCGCGGAGGCGACGACGACGGTTCCGAGAGCTGCAGCGATGAGAAAGCCGGTATGTCCCGCGGCCCATCGTTCTGCGTCGATGCCGAATCCACCTTTGCGATGCAGATGGATGCCTACCGCGGCGACGAGCATCACGGCCTTCTGTTCATCGACGAAGAAGTCGAAGAGGTGGCCGGTGGGAGACGCGAGCTTCTTGTAGCGCGCGAGCATGCCGTCGGCGCAATCGAAGAGGTACGCGAGTTCGAGGACGAGGATGCCGATGAGGCTGCCATCGTATGAGGGCAAAGCAATCAAGAGGGCCGAGCCGACGGTTGCGATGAAGAGGCTGAGGAGCGTGACCTGATTGGGCGTGATGCGTGTGCGGTAGATTGTCGCGACAAACACTGCTGCCAGCGGTCGCATGACCCACGTGTTCCAGATCTGGTCGTGTTTCTTGCGCGTGGTGCGGTATACGTCGGCGGGGCGGCCCAACATGCGCGCGGATGCTAGCAGTCGCGCACCAAGTAACAATCCGTTTGCGGAGAAGCCAACAAATGGTTTGGCAATGAAAACATCCGCAACGAGAATCACTTCGATGGCATTTCGAGTCGTTCGAGTCGTTCGCGATATGGATCGAGCACGCCGCGTATTGCGTCTTCGGTTGCTTTGCGTACGCGCTCGACCGCTGCTTCGTCCGTGGGATCTCCCGAAGTATCGATGGGTGGAAGCAAATGAAAATCGAGCGGCACGCGCCGCGGCGTAAGCCTCTTGGGCAGCGGCAGATCGTATCTTGGCGATCCCACGAATAGCCGTCCGAGAAGGTGCTCGCGATTGTCGATTCGATAAAGCTCGTCGACGCCCGTTGCTGCCACTGGAATGATCGGCACACCGGCGCGCATGGCGACTCGGGCAAACCCCGTGCGTTTTTGCCATTGCAACGTATATGCTTGGCTCGACAATTTGAACGAGTCGTCGACGCCACCTGGATAGACCATGACCAGCTCACCGGCTTCGAGCAGCGCGACGGCGTCATCTGGGACGCCTGGAATGGCTCCAAAGGTGGTCAGGAGCCGATTCAGGACTGGAATGCGCCACAGGTTTCGATCGCCTAAAAAACGAGGGAAAACGTTGCATCGCGAGATGAGCAGGGCGCTGAAGACCCACGAATCGATGCCCAAATACGCATGGTTGCCCACGAGCAACGCTCCGCTTGCAGTCGGCAGATTCTCGGTGCCGTGAAGAGAGGCGAGAAATAGGCTTTCAATCGCTTGAGCCACGCGATGCGCAGCTTCTGTGCGTGTCAGTAAGTAGCCCCGAGGCGCGAACTCGACCATGGGCGGCAGTGTTGAGCAAATGCTGGCCCGTGTAAAGCGAACTGAACGTCCGCGATGCAAACATGCAAACGACGTCAGCTTGGCTTTGGTCGCGAATGTGTGAGAATCCGTGAGATCGGGTTCACGGATGAATGAACACCACCGTGCCAGTGAGCGATCGCGCCGCGCCGTGCCAGCCATGAGGCACTTGGGGTTCGGTCCAGAAAAACAGTCGGCGCGCGTCTTCGGGAGACAAATTCACGCACCCGTGACTCTTCGGCCGTCCGAATTTGTCATGCCAATACGCGCCGTGTAACGCATAACCGTCCTCGAAGTATTGAACGTAGGGCACGTCCCGCAATTCGAACTCTTCGCCAACGACGTCCGAATCCATCGTCATACTGACGTATTTCGTATGAATTCGGAAAATGCCGCGCTTGGTCGCTTTGGAAGTCTCCGGATCGTCGAGACCACTTTCACCGCTCGCGACGAGTGTTGCATACACGGGTTTCGTGCCTTCATAAGCCACGAGCACCTGCTTGGTGATATTGATGTCGATCCATTTTTCGCCATTTTTGCCCCACGCGGGCATTTTCTTGGCCGGCTCGACTGCGCCTGCGTGACGGTCGTCCACGTAGCCGCCATCTTTCATCTCGTAATGCAGGACGCCCCCGACAAACTTCTTCTTGCCCGTGAGCGCAACGGCCGAGCGCCAAGCGACCTCGCCCTCCACCACGAGCTTCTTTTTCGCTTCGTTCCATACCCAGCGCTTGGCGCCTTCGCGACGAATGAGCGCAAATGGGAAATCGATGTCTTTGCCGATTTCATAACCGTGAAAGTCACTGCCGCGAATGGGACGGAATCGGTCCGCAGGTATCACGCGTAAATCGGTCGATACGTTGTAGCGACGACCCTCGTGCAAAAACGTCTCGACGAAGGCCACGCCATTACGTCGATCGACTTGGCCAAGCTTCACGATGTCGTTTGTTTTGACCAACCCTGATAAGTTGGGCACTCGGCCGCTGTCTTTCAAAAACCAAGGAATGTCCGCGTCCGTCAAATGCTGTTCGAGAGCTTCGAGCGCCGAGGGCGAGGGCTCTTTCTTCCATTTCATCCAGACATCGAGCCCGTACGTTGCGCCGTTTTCCTTGTCTTTCGCCCATTTCGCAAAATGCTGCTTCAAATTGGGCTCGTGATTCTTCAAGTCCTCGGTCGTCGGAATGCGAGCGTACACTGGCCCGCCTCGCATGACGACTCCGTACATGTATGGCAGTTTTTGCGTAATGTCCGGACGCCGCGTCGATGCACGCACGATCGGATGCGTCAAATCGAGCGTTGCTTCGGGACCAACACACACATACCCGTAAGGCTTTATTTTTCGATATCCATTTTTGCAGCCCGCAGTGCCCGCGACTTCGGGTTCCATCTCCACAATCGCTCCCGCTCGCAAATACCCGACCCGTGGCGCATTGGGATCCGGGCGCGCAAGCACGTCCGTACGCATTGCAATGCTCGCTAGCTTCGGTGCATTTTCTGCGATCGGTGCAGGCAGATGAGAATTGCCAGCCAAATCGACGAGCGTCGGGCCGCTTGGCGTGGGCGGCGCATCGGCGTCGGGAGTATCCGTGGTGGTTTCATTCTCGGCCGAGCCCGCAGGTGTTGTCGGCGCAGAATCCGCGGCCATCAGCGAGGGATTCTGCCCTTTGGAATCACGGCATCCGGCGAGGTTCGTAGCGAGGGTGGCGAGGAGCGCAAAGACGAGGGATCGCATGACGGTCGCGCATGTACGTGCACCGAGTCTGCTTTCGTGTCCAGTTTTTGGCATTTTCGGACCACAAAAGCGTGCCGCCCCGCAGGAATTACCCACGGAGCGGCATTCAGGCTCGCATGCTCGCCTCGATCGCGGTCACACTTTGACGCCTTCGAACGATGTGCTGAGCGTATGGACCCAATCGCCGCTGTCTGGACCGCATCAAAGGCCCGCATGAAACGTGTACTATTTCTTGGCACCCTCACGCTGGCGCTCGGATGCAGTCGTGGTGTGCCCAATCCTCCGGATGCATCCTCACCGTCAACCGGACCTTCCGTTCATTTCAATGGCTCTGTTCCCGACCTGAGCACGGTGCTCGTTCCGGGCGTCCCTCATGTGCTCCAAAAGCCGGATTTCTGTGGGGAAGCCGCAACCGAAATGTTTCTTCGCGCTCGCGGGGTTGCATTCGATCAAGATGCCGTCTTCGGTGTGACCGAAATGGATCCCGCGCGAGGAATGGGCGCCACGACACGCGAAATGACCCACGGCCTAAAGCGGCTTGGTTTCGATGTCGGTTCCGTATGGTATACGGCTCGCGCCGCAAACGCCCAAGAAGACCTCAATGCGCATTTTCGTGATCTTCACGCGGATTTGGCTCGAGGTATCCCGTCGATCGTCTGCACGCATTTTGACGAACAACCCAACACGACTGAGCACTTTCGCTTGGTGCTCGGGTACGACAAGGCCACGGATGAAGTCGTTTATTCAGACCCAGCCATCAAAAATGGCGGATACCTCCGTATGCCGCGGGATCGATTTCTGCGCCTATGGCCGTTGCAATATCGCACCGATGAATGGGCGGTCATTCGTTTGCGGCTAGCTGGCACGCCATCTGCTCCGGCCACTCAGCATTCTAGCGGTTTTCCCCCGGCCGCATACGCGCAACATATTTTGTCGCTCAAACCCATGCTTCGACGCGAGCATACCCTGGTCATCGAACCGCCTTTCGTCGTCGTCGGTGATGATTCACCCGAGCGCGTGCGCGCGCATGCTGCAGGAACCGTTCGTTGGGCGGTGGAGCACCTCAAGAAGGACTTCTTCGCCGAAGATCCGAAGCGTATTCTCACGGTGTGGCTTTTTCGCGGAAAAGAAACCTACGATGCGGCCGTGCGCGAGCATTTCGACCGCTCGCCAAGCACTCCCTATGGGTTTTACTCGTCCAACCACAATGCGCTCGTCATGAACATTGCCACGGGTGGCGGAACGCTCGTGCACGAAATCGTGCATCCGTTTGTCGAGGCGAATGTACCGAATTGCCCGGCGTGGCTAAATGAAGGGCTCGGTTCGCTGTTCGAGCAATCGGCTGAACGTGATGGGCACATCGTGGGTCTTACGAATTGGCGCCTGAGCGGACTTCAGCGAGCCATTCACAGGCGCACCGTGCCGAGCTTTCGCACTTTGCTAAAGACGACGAATGACGAATTCTACAACGACGATCCGGGCACCAACTATGCCCAAAGCAGATACCTGCTTCATTATCTCCAAGAGCATCGGTTGTTGCATAAATTCTGGGCGGAATACCTAAAAGAGCGAACGACCGATCCTTCCGGGTATACGACTCTGGTCAACGTGCTCGGCGAAAAGGACCTGGATGCGTTCAAAAAACAGTGGGAAGCCGAGGTGCTCGCGCTAGCGTTCCCGTGAGTTTCCAGGTCGCTTTTCGTTTCGTCGCCGCACGAAAAGCTTGATTCAATGCCGTAGACTGGTATTCTAAGCACGGAGGGGCGCCATGAAAGAAGATGGCCCGCGCAGTGTCGAAGACGAGCAAACTCTCGATCGCCAGCGATATTCTCGCTGTTTGGAGTATGTGCGAGCGCATGCGGCGGGTCCCATCGAGGGACTTTATGCCGAGGACAGCATTACCCGCCTTATCTGGAGGGAAGTCGCGATGCTTGCAGCGATCCCTCCCGCGGTCGTACTTCAACTCTTGTGGCCGCAGGTCGCCGAAGGTGTGAGTCATTTCAGTGATTTCCACCGTGATATGCTCGCTCGTACTAGGCGAACCACATTTGCGATGTATGCGCTCATGTTCGGCGAATTCGATGTCGCAAACGATGTGTGCCGACGAATCTTGACCATTCACGAGCGCGTTCGGGGCACCATTTCCGAACGCACCAGTGTGCGTCTCGCGGGGCAACGCTATCGTGCCAACGAGCCCGAATCTCTCCAATGGGTGAATGCGAGCCTCGTCCACACCGCAATGGCCGTATATGGCGCTGCGGTGGGGCCGCTCGAGCGTCTCGAACGAGAGTCTTATTATCAAGAGTCGAAGCTTGGCGCTGCCGCCATGAGCATCCTGCCCGACAGCATGCCGCCCGACCTCGACGCATTCGAACGGTATTTTAATGGCGTTGTCGAGGAGCAATTGGAGATCGGAGACAGTGCGCGCCAAGTCCTCCAAGCATTATTCGCTCCCCCGCACATGCGCGGAGTCGCGCACCTATGCGCCGGCTTTTTGCCCGAGCGTTGGCGCACTGCCATTGGACTTCCCTGGGACGCATCGGCCAAACGCGAATACGAAATCGCTCTGCAATTGCTGCGTAAATTCCGCTATCTGCCGCCGGTGCTGCGTTATGCTCCCGCGTATCATCAAACAGAAGTCAGAATGGCGCTTGCACGAGGCAATAAACTGACGCCATCTCAGCGCTTCGTATTCGCACTCGATCAAAAAGGTTGGATTCCCGGTGGATTGGCACCACCGGAGCGCGTCATGCGTCGAAGTTGATCAATCCCCCCTCTTCGCGCTTCAGCGTGTTGCGGTCGATTCCCAGCGCTTTTGCCGTGCGCTATTTCGTGATCTTGTTGGTGTAAAGGACCGTGCCTGCGGCATTGATGAATTGGCCCGTCAGCACGTTGTCTTCGATCACGACGTAGAAGAAGCCCAGCTCGAGCGACTCGAAATGAACCTGGTTGTCCCCCTTCAATTCCGAAGTCGATGCACCAGCTCCGGACACGACGAACTGCGTCGAGCCACCGCACGTGGGAATCAGCCATTGCATGCTATGGTCGTGGCCGCATAGATACAAATCCACTTTGCCGCACACCACGTCGTCGAGCAGGTCCTTCACCCCGGCGCCATTGGCAATGGGGATGAACGGCAAACCGTCGTATTCACCTGCATTGCCGTGCGGGCCATTTGACAAATACGGATGGTGTCCCATAGCGATCTTCCATTGCGCTTTCGAGGCGGCAATCCAACCAGGCACATCGTTCTTCTGATTGTCCGCCTGATGGAACATCGCCATGTTCGTATCGAGCGCAAAGAAGTCGACGTGTTTTTCCGAGCGCGTATAATACGCAGCCGGGAGCTTCCACTTCGTCGACACCTGCGTGTAATCAATTTCGTTTTTGCCTTTGCCGAAATCGGTGCCCGCGCCATCGGCACCATAATCGTGATTGCCTAGTACCACCCAGAAAGGCAAATTCAAGTCCTTATAAGGTAGCTCGAATTTCGATTGCCATTGCGTGTCCGAAGTCGAGTCGACACCGCTGTCGTAAATATTGTCGCCCAATAGCTGAACGAAGTCGCATCCATCCTGGGCGCACTTCTTTGCCATTGCAGCGGCAACGTCGTATTGACCTTGATTGCCTTTGCCCTGGTCGCCGATGGCCACGAATTTCACGACCGACTTGACGCCGCTTTCGCCGCCAGAGCCTCCCGCCCCCGAACCGCTCGATCCCGATGACGATGCCCCGCCAGCTCCCGAGGACGAGCCGCTCGACGTTGCCGAAGAACTCGCTCCACTGCTGACCGAGCTGAATGTGGCGTTCGATGTAGATGATTCGCCCGAGCATCCCGCAAGCGTCAACGACATCCAGGAAGTGAGTGCGAAAGCGAAACTCCGAAGCAGGGTTGACATGGGTATGCATTTTACGTGAGCGTGACCCGCCTTGCGAAGCTTTTTATGTGGCGTCGTAAGTGTAAAATAACCTTCCCATCGTATGTGACCTGGAGTATTGAAGCTCCGATGGCTTGTTTCGCCCCTAGATGCGCGGGTGGCGTGGTGGCTGCAGTTCTGGCCGCTTCGATGCTTCACGCGCACCCCGCCATTGGTAACGAAGCCGAGGAGCGCAAAGCGGAAGCGAAGCGGCTATTCGAGCAAGGTAGCGCCGCGATGGCAAAGGGGAATGCCACCAAAGGTTGCGCTCTCATTCGCCAGAGTCTCGAGCTGTTTGTCGTAGCAAACTCGCTGTTCAACGCCGCGCTTTGCGACGAGCGAGAGGGGAAGCTTCGTTCCGCGCTCACGCACTGGAAACGGGGGTTGTCGCTCGTTGACCAGCGCGACCCGCGCGCGGCCGTGGCGACGCGCAACATCGGGGCTATCGAGAAGCGGTTGCCGCGTGTCAAGATCACCGTGCCTGCGAAAATCGCCCCCGTGATCGTCGATATCGACGGCGAAGAAATTGCCGCGTCCGAGCTCGATTCGCTCGTGCCTGTCGACCCGGGCAAACATATCGTGACGATTCGGAAAGCTGGGTACCAGGACAAACATCTCGAGATCGCATTGGACGAATCCCTGCGCACCGAAGTGATTGCCGAGCTTGGGTTGGCGATTTTCTCTGCGCCGAATGCCGAGGTTCCAAAGGCTGCGTCAGGTCAAGGACCGAACCTACGTACTGCGGCATTCGTCACATTGGGTGTGGGCGTGCTTGGCGCCATTGGTGCAGGCGTGACCGGTGGGATGATTGCGTCGAACGATGCGGTCATTGACGCCGAGTGTGTGCAAGGCAGTTGCGACCATGCGACATTCGGCCTTGTTGAACAGCAGCGTACACTTCTGCCGGTCAACGCTGCAATGTGGGGAGTCGGAGCAATCGGCGTTTCCACAGCGGTGATTTTATTCGTAATCGGATCCAAGACCGACAAGCAGAAAGCGTCTGAGGTCCTGCTGCTGCCGCTCCCGACAGTCGGTGGCGCGGGAATTGGTTTGTCGGGTAGGTTCTAATATGCGAATGTTCTCGAGCGTGGGCTTGGGCACGGTGGTATGCCTAAGCGGCTGCGTCGTGCTCGACGATTACGATTACAATGGCTACCAAGAAACCGAGGCCTCTGGCGGCGTGAGCGCAGGAAGCGGAGCTGGAGGAAATCCCGGTTGCTTGGATAGTGCGTGCACGTGGGGCAGGCGAATTGGCGACGATGCGGACCAAAGCCCTCGAGCCGTAGCACTCGATACGGACGGCAGTGTATTCGTTGCAGGCCGTTTCCAGGGGACGTTGGATCTTGATGATTCCGCCGGTCTGAGTGTCTCCACCGTCATTGCCGAGGGAGTCCCCTTTCTCGCCAAGTATGACGCCAAAAAAAATCCGCAATGGGTCAAATCCATTGATAGTATCCCAGGTTCCGCACGTGCTCTCGCGATCGCTGGAAGCAAAGTCATCTGGGCAGGCTCCACGAATGATGGCACGGATCACGCATTCGTCGAAGTCACGGATCTGGGTGGAAACGCGACCAATTCATTTTCCCTCGGAACGATTGATACGAGCCGCGTTGCTGCGGTCGTCGTGTCCGACGATCTGCTGACGGCCTATGTTGCGGGCACCATTGAGGGAGCGGCAAGCTTTGAGTGTTTCGCTGGTGATACAAGTGTTACTGCGGGCGAACCCAATGCATTCGTCGCAGCGCTGGATTTACCGTCCGGGCTATGCAAGTGGGTACAAGTTTATTCCGGTGGCTCGCACGATGCGCAATACATGTTCATGACCAAAGACGCCAATGAGCGATTGCTGCTAGCGAGCCAATACACCGGTGGATTGGGTGCGGATGCGATGATTCCCGATGAAATCACCAGTGGCGCATTCATTGCTTCCATCGACATGGTCGATGGAAAAATCCTCCAGGCGAATGTTTTCCAGAAGTCCGCAATGGATGTGAATGGCGGAGTCAAGCCTACGGCGCTCACATTTGCCGGCAACAAAGTGATCTTCGCCGGTAGCAACGAGTGCCAGCAATTGATTAGTATGTCGGGAAGCCCCGTGCATAGTTTTGCGTCCGAAGCCGCCGATGCCTTCATCGTCGGTCTCGATCCTTCGAATCTCGCGATTCAATGGACGCAAATGCTTGGGGGCGGCGGGAACCAAGAAGTGACCGGTATGGCCGTCGGAAATGCAAACAGCCTATACGTCACCGGGATTTTCGATACCGCGCTACTTCCCCAAGACGGGATCGAGTCTATCACGTGCCCTCTCCCTGGGCGGTGCTCGTTCTTTACCCAATACGATTTGGCCAAGCCCGTCCCGGTACTAGGCGAGATATTCTTGACTGCGTTGAATGATGAGCACGCCGATGTTGGAGTATGCCTCGACGCCAATGCATCCGGTCTCGTCGTGACCGCAGCTTCCTCCGCCGAGTTCAAGCTTCTGCCGGTAGAACCCCAACTGCCTTTCGGCACTTCGTCCACGGACTTGGATATCGTCGTGGTCAAGATATCGCCCCCGCCGTAGGCTATGCGCGCGCCCCTTTGCGCGTCCCTTGCACACACAATTCCAGCCCCTGTCGCAACGTACGTAATGTTTTGAGCGAGCCGAAGTCGGCGCCAATCTCCACAATGGCGCGCGCCACCGCGGGTCTTACACCCGTCAGCACGCATCGCGCTCCCAAAAGCTCCACGGCGGATACGACCCGCATCAATCGCTCAGCCGCCGCAGCATCGATTGCATGCGTCCCGGTAATGTCCAAAATCACGAATTGCGATTGTCTGGATACAACCGCATCCAACAGGCGCTCCATGATTTTCTGCCCTCGCGCCTCGTCCAGTACTCCGATAATGGGCAATGCGAGCACGTGCCGCCACACTTCGAGCACCGGGGTCGACAAGTCGTCGACTTCTCGCTGCAGGGCAAGCAGTTGTTCATTGCGCTCTTTTTCGCGCTCGAGGTTGCTTGCGAGCTCCAGATTGAGGATCGTAATCGATTCTTCGGCCTGCTTTTGCGCTTCTTCGCGATCCTTGACCGACAGCGCCATCGTTTGAAACGATTCGGCCAATTCCCCCAGCTCGTCATCACGGCTCGAATCCAGCTCGATGGTGCGTTCCCCCGCGGTCACTTTGCGAATGGCATCTCGAAGTTGCGCGAGTGGTGCGGTGACCCGTCCTTTGAGTAGCGCGTAAAAAAGCACCAGCTCGATCGCCAGCGAAACGAGCCCCCCAAGCAGAATGAACCGCGCCGTGCTGAATGCCGTCTTTTCGACGATGGCTTTCGGATACATAGCCACCAGAAACCAGTTTGGCCCGGCAATTCGAGCGATACCCAAATAATTTCGACCGTCTTCACTTTCGACCACGGTCGTACCCGGCGCAGCGCTCGACGCTTGGCGATAAATCGCTTGCAGCTCGGTGTCCGCCGATTTCATCACGTCGAAGCCACCCGACGCGAGGTCCTGCGTTTTTTGCGGATGCGCAATCAGAAACCCATCGTCGCGCAGAAGAACGTTGTACGTCCCTTCCAAACGGTCGGACATGGTTCGTTCCACCAGCTCTTTCAACAAAATATCGTGGGCAACGACGCCAAGATAACGGTCTTTGTCGTACACCGGCGTCGATAACGACACCATCGCCAATTTGGTGGTCGGATCGATGTAGCTTTTGGTCCAAATACTCTTACGCTCGGGATTCTTTTCGGGCGTTGCGGGGGTGATGTAATCGGTGTCCCCCATTTCGATCGCTATATCCTGCTCCATCGAATAGTTCGGCCGCTCGGGCCAGAACATGAGCGCAATTCCGTCGTACCCTGTAAACCACGTATTCAAAAATCGTGTTTGATAAGCACGGCCGAAACTTTCGAGCATTGCACTGGCCGATAGAATGCGCCGGCGGGTGTCCGCATCGAGCTTGGCCGCCATTCCCGCATCCGAGTTGAACCCGGCGTGTCTGGTACCGTCGTACGTAGCTTGCCTGGAGAAAGTCGAGCCATCTGCGCCTTCTTCATAACGCCGCTCGAATTCCTCGACCGGATCCCGATCCCCATAATCATGCAGCGCGTCGACGAAGGCTTTGCGCATGATCGCGTGGTTGTCTTCGGCCAAGCGAAATAGCTCGCTTTCGCGATCTCCCTTCGCTTTTGCATAGCGCTCGAAGCCATCCATCGATTGATCCGTCACAGCCCGCATCACATGCACGTACCCGAAGCCCGTGAGCGCTATCGTCACGAGCATCAGGCGGATGGTCATTGCGAAGAGAACTTTGCGTGCGAGGGGCTGGCGCGTCGCCGGACCACGACGCGACTCGTTCGCAGAGGACTGAGTTTCCAAGGAAAAACCTCAGCGCGAGAGCCAGGTCGATTTGGATACGCCCGCGCGACACACTCGAAATCAGCCTGGGACAAACCCTTCTAGCGATTTCACGATTTCATCCTTCACCTTCGTGAAGTCCCGCTCGTCGCCGCCCGTTTCGATCACGTATACGTCAGCATCCGTTACGAATACCGTGAACCAAAAGATGTGCGGCCTTTCGGCAAGCGTGCGCTTGTATCGCAATTGTTTTCCGCTTGCCCCGCTTTTCGTCTTGATGTCCGCCGCTTCGGTCGCCGTGTACCCGATGTTGCGTAGTTTCAAGTCGATGACGTCGGTCCAAAATGACAAATTGCCTTTCGGCCGATTCGGCTCGACACGTACGCCCATGACGATGCCTTGTGCCGTCGTCGCGCGATACGCGAATTCTTTTTGATCGTCCAGCTCAACGAACCCGTCAGGGGTTTTGAGCGTAAAACCTGGCCCGCAACCCATACAGGTCAGCGAGGCGGCGAGGCAAACGAGAATGGTCAGCGCTGTGCGTTTCATGAATGTGCCTCCCGTGCCTTACTGACGAAGCGTGAGCAGTGTCTCGAGACCGATCCTCGAGATCCAATCAATCGGCAAATCAGCAGCGCGCGGCGGAGGCGGCGGGGGAGGTCCTTGCGCCACGACGACTTGCTGTTTCGGTTTGGCCGTAATGTCCACCGTGATCGTCGAGAACGTCGCTCGGGCACGAAGGAAACGCATGCGCCCCTCGATGCGATCAATCTCTTGTCCAACACGCTCGAGCTCTTGCTCCACCTGCAGCGCTTCACTCACGTTCACTGCTTTCGCCAAGAAATCCTGAAGCCGCTTCTGCACCGTCTTCAAGTTCGCCAGACGAACTTCGAGATCGTGATACTGCTCCGAAACGTCTTCCGCATTCACGCTGCGTCGCTTCACTTCACCGAGTTTTTCCAGAGCGGTCAGCGCATCACGGAAGTGCCTCGAAGGCACACGAATCACGACACTCGTGTCCGTACGCGCGGCGAGATATCCACCGAACCCCTCGGCAAGGTCGATTGCCTTGTCGATCGTCGTCGGAATGAGCGCCGGCTCGCCGACCTCCATGCCCATGTTGCCCGTGTAAATGAGCAGCGGTGCAACGGGTTTGACCTCGGATTGCTCGCTGGCTCCCTCTGTCTTTGCACCGGGCTTTTGTTGCGCCGACGCAGGTGCTCCGGGTTTGGCCGGGCTAGCCGGTGCGCCCATCGGTGCTCGCGCTGCAGGAGCAACGGGTCGACTTGGCGCGGAAGGCCCACGCGCTGCGGCCGCGCTCTTTGGCGCAGCGCCTCCGAAGAATCCTTCGTCGCTCGCAGAAGATTCTTCGGCGTCGTACGAACCCTTTCCGCCTGCTGACATTGGAGCAGGGGCAGGCATGCTCGGCATCGCGCCAGGCATGTCCGAGGGCATCGCTTCAGACTGCGCCGCTCCTCCGCCGTAATACGCGTCGGATGGAGGCGGTGCGTAGGACGCTGATGGTGCAGATCCACCACACGCTACGACGAACAATGACAGGAAGGAGGCAAGCACGTTGAAGCGTGCCTTGAGGTACCGACGCTGGGCCATGCAAGATCTCCGCGATGCTGACGAACAACGACGACAGCTTGGAGAAGCTTACACCGCATCCGACGTCGTTTGAAAACTCGTTGAATCACCGCATGCCCGCGCGATGCATTCAGCCTTGTGTCGGGCTAGCCTACTGCCGTGTTCCATCCGCTCGTTCAGGCTTGGTTTACCGCTCGCTTCGCTGCTGAAACCGACGTCCAAGCACGAGCGTGGCCCGTGATCGCTCGAGGCCAAGACTGCCTCATTGCTGCACCAACGGGCTCCGGCAAAACGCTCGCCGCGTTCCTGGCTTGTCTCGACCGCTTGGTTCGCGCGGATGACGAAGGGCGGCTCGAGGATCGCACCTACGTCGTTTACGTCTCGCCGCTCAAAGCTCTGTCGAACGACGTGCAAAAAAACCTCGACGTTCCCATCGCGGAAATCGCCGACCTTGCCGAACAATTTCATCGTGCACCACCTCGAGTACGCACGGCTGTGCGCACGGGTGATACGTCGCCGAAAGATCGTCGACTGCTCGTCAAGAAGCCTCCGCACGTGCTCGTCACGACGCCGGAATCCCTGTTCATTCTGCTCGGATCTGCATCGGGAAGACGCGCTCTTTCCGACGTGCTCACGCTGATCATCGACGAGATTCATGCGGTTGCGTCGGACAAACGCGGCGCGCATCTCGCCTTGTCCATCGAGCGTTTGGAGGATCTCGTCGTACGCGCGGGAGGTCCTCCACCGCAACGCATCGGTTTGTCCGCGACCATGCGACCCATCGAGCTTGCGGCGCGACTGCTCGTCGGAACGACGCGACCGTTGCCTACGATCATCGATGCAGGAACTCGTCGCGACATCGATCTTGCCATCGAAATTCCGCGTGATGAACTCGGCGCGGTCTGCACGAACGAGCAGTGGACCGAGCTTTACGATCGCATCGCCGAGCAGTGCAAAGCGCATCGTTCCACGCTTGTTTTCGTGGGTACACGTCGTCTCGTCGAACGTGTAGCGATGCACTTGGGCGAACGTCTTGGCGAAGATGTCGTTGCTGCGCACCACGGAAGTTTGTCGCGCTTGCGCCGTCTCGCAGCAGAGAAAAGGCTCAAAGCTGGCGAACTCAAAGTCGTCGTTGCGACGGCATCGTTGGAACTCGGCATCGACGTGGGAGCGGTCGAGCTGGTTTGTCTCGTCGGCGCTCCGCGGTCGATTGCTACGGCCGTGCAGCGAATCGGGCGTTCGGGACACGCACTTCTGGCCACGCCGAAAGGGCGGCTGTATCCGCTCACGCGTGATCAACTCGTCGAGTGTGCGGCGATCGTGCGTGCAGTTCGTCGCGGCGAGATGGATCGAATGGTCATGCGCGACGCGCCGCTCGACATTCTCGCGCAACAGATCGTCGCTGCGTGTGTCGATACCGAATGGTATGAGGACCAACTGTTTGACCTCATACGAAAGGCAGCTCCATACGAACATCTCGAGCGGTCGAGTTTCGACGAGGTCGTGCGTATGCTTTCGGAAGGCGTTGCTGCGCGCCGTGGACGCGTAGGAGCGCTCCTATTTCACGACCGAGTGGGCAATCGATTGAAGGCGCGTCGAGGCGCGGGGCTTTTGGCGCTCATGTCGGGGGGCGCAATTCCCGATAATGGCCATTACGACGTCGTGCTTTCCGACGGTACGAAGATCGGTACGCTCACCGAGGACTACGCCATCGAATCAGCGGCTGGTGACGTGTTTCTGCTCGGTTCGACGTCGTGGCGAATTCGCCGAATCGAAACGGGCAAGGTCTGGGTCGAGGATGCTCCAGGTATGCTGGCGACGGTGCCATTTTGGGTGGGCGAAGGTCCTGCTCGAACGGCTGAATGCTCTGCAGAAGTGGCTGCATTACGAAAAGAAGTCGCGACGCGGCTGTTTGGCGAGCTAACGGCCGGAGAAGGTCCGCGCGTGTTTTCCACGGCAAGTTGGCTCGAACGTGAATGCGCCCTGGATCGTGGCGCGGCCGTGCTGCTTTGCGAATACATTGCTGCGGGACGTAATGCGCTTGGAGAAGTGCCCACCCAAGAAGTCATCGTGGCCGAAAGGTTTTTCGATGAAGCAGGTGGAATGCAATTGATTCTCCATACGCCTTTTGGTGGACGCATCAATCGTGCGTGGGGCATGGCCTTGCGTAAACGATTTTGCCGCAATTTCGATTTCGAGTTGCAAGCTGCCGCTACGGATGATGGCGTTCTGCTCAGTCTTGGAGCACAACATAGTTTTCCGCTCGAGGTCATTTTTGAAATGCTTCGGCCCGAGGGATTACGCAGCGTGCTCGAACAGGCAGCCTTGCAATCGCCGATGTTCGGCACGCGATTTCGCTGGAATGCGACCCGCTCGCTCGCCATATCGAGATTTTCCGGCGGGCGCAAACTACCTTTGCAAATTTTGCGTATGCGTACTGAAGATTTGATTGCGGCGGTTTTTCCAGCCCAACTCGGCTGTCAAGACAACCACGGGCGAGAGGCGATACTCGAAATTCCCGATCATCCTCTCGTGAATCAAACGCTGCGTGATTGTTTGACCGAACTCATGGACGCCGAAGGGCTGGCCGATGTGCTTGGGCGCATTACCAAAGGCGACATTCGGATCGTCGCGCGTGAGACCGCCGAACCGAGCGTCTTTGCGCACGAAATCTTGAATTCAAGCCCATACACGTTCCTCGACGATGCTCCGCTCGAAGAACGCCGAGCCCGTGCAGTCACCGTGCGGCGAGGTTTGCCCGCGGAAATCGTGGATCGCCTGGGCGGATTGGATCCCGAATCCATTGCCGCAGTCATTGCGGAAGCGCAACCGCTCGTACGTGATGCAGATGAGCTGCACGATGCACTTTTGGATCGCGTCGGTTTGTCCGAGGATGAAGGGTTGCAACGCGGGTATCGTTCGTTCTTTGAAACTCTCGTCGGGGCGCGTCGAGCTGCGCGCTTGGTGCATCAAGATTGGTCTTCACCGCGGTGGATCGTCGCGGAAAGGCGTTTGACGGCGGCGATGGTCTGGCCTGAAGCGACATTTCCTTCCGATTTCAGTGGCATTGCAGGCGAAAAAAGCGTCGAGCGTGAAGAGGCGCTTGCCGCGCTCCTGCGTGGGCATTTGGCCATCAGTGGGCCGGTGACGGCCGATGCACTGACCACAATGCTCGACGTGAGTTTGTCCGACGTGGACATTGCCTTGGCGCGGATCGAAATGGACGGCGTCGTTCTTCGCGGAAGGTTTTCCCCATCCCTTCCAGTGGGCGAAGTCGAGTGGTGCGATCGCCGGCTGCTTGCACGGATTCATCGACGTACGGTCGATGGATTACGCCGGGCGATCGAGCCCGCAACGCCCGCGGATTTTATGCGTTTTTTGCTCGCGTGGCAAGGGGTTCTTCCGGGCAAACGAGCGCATGGGCCAGGCGGGCTATCGCGAGTCATCGAACAGCTCCAGGGGTTTGACATTGCCGCGGGGGCTTGGGAATCCGATATTCTGCCTTCACGAGTCGAAGGTTATGACCCCACGTGGCTCGATGTGTTGTGTTTGTCCGGGGAAGTTGCGTGGGGGCGTCTTGCGCCCCGTGTTTCAGCGGCAGCCGCGCCTACCCGTGCAGCTCCGATATCGATAACGCTTCGCCGCGATTTGCCGTGGCTGTTGTCGCCTGCCGAATCTGCGACGACAGTGACTAGCCCGGAAGAAAATGGTTTGTCCGAGGAAGCGCGTAAAGTGCTCGGGCTGCTTGGTTCTCAAGGTGCGTCATTCTTTGACGATATCGTACGAGGCTCGCGGCTTGGGCGCCTCGAGGTCGAGGAAGCGTTGTGGGAATTGGTATCGGCCGGTCGCATCACGGGTGATGGTTTTGCCGGATTGCGCGGCCTTTTGGGGCCAGCAAGAAATAGCAGCCAGGTAAAACGGTTTGGCCGGGGCGCACCGGTATTTGCTGCGGGAAGGTGGTCTCTCCTTCGCGCGCCGCAATTCATGGATGGCGAAGGACAAACCGAGGAGGTCGATCCGATCGAGCGTTTTGCGCGACAACTTTTGCACCGCTGGGGTGTGGTGTTCCGAGACGTCGTGTCTCGCGAGGCGCGTGCGCCGTCGTGGCGGGATCTGGTGCGAGTCTATCGGCGCCTCGAAATGCGAGGCGAAATCCGCGGTGGAAGGTTGGTGGCATCGTTCGTGGGTGAACAATTCGCATTGCCTGAGGCGCTCGAAGCTTTACGCGCAGTTCGTAATGAGAAACCACTCGGTGAAGCCGTGCGACTTTCCGGCTGCGATCCGCTCAATCTCGTGGGGATCATCGTCCCGGGAAACCGTCCGTCGGCCACAGTCGGCAGCGTGGTGGTGTTTCGTGACGGTATGCCCGAGGAGGATGTGGGCGAGGCGAAGACGTACGTTTCGGCGTCTTTGCCCGATTACGTACTTTTGAATTGAGCGACCAAGACCATTCAGCCTAGCGCACTCGTTCTTTGCGATCGGCTTTCATTTCTCGGGCGGCTTCTTCCTCTGCCAGCGCTTCATCTTCATTTTCCAACGCAGCAACAGGCGAGGCTGCAATCCGCAATTTTGCGCCTTCGATACGGTGCTGTTTGGCGCTCAGCTTGCGCATGAGCTTTTCTTTCTGAAGCTGCTTCAGACGCTCATGATATTCTTCTTCCTCGGGCGTCAGATTGACCGGGAAGTAAAACAAAACCGCATGGATTCCCAGCGCCACCCCCCAGGTGAGCATGGGAAAGAAAAACCAAAAAGGTCCCTGGGTCAATACATTGATCAAGAAGAAAAATGCACTGACGACGCCCCAGATGCCGGCATGTCGTTCCAGTTTCTTTTGGGAGCGCAATCGACGATCGGAAGGTTTGTCCGTCATCGGGGGCAGGGCAGGGCGCAAGGACGCAAGTGCTGCCCGCAATTCGTCTTCCTGGATGCCGACTTCGAGCGCCGCTGATTTCACGTCCTCGTATTCGTATTTGGCGCCCGCTGCATCGGCTTGGGCTTTGCGTTCGAGTGCGAGCGCAATGACCTGACCAAGCTCCTGTGTCGAGTATTTGCTGCCCGTAATCGACCCCGTGAGATTGCTCGGGCCACTCTGCTTTACGGAAACGGGCTTGATTGCAGCGCCCATTTCTGTTTTCGATTCGCTCTCGGCAAACGGTTCGAGCAATTCGACGATATCGTCCATCGATCCGTAACGAGCTGCGGGGGCGGACGACAATGCGTGCATGACGATGCTGCGTAGGGCTTCCGGAACGTCGTCGGATTGCATGGGCTTCGGTGGCTCGGACATCATCGTCGCCACGATTCCCAATGCATCGTGAGCTTCCCACGGCCTTTTTCCCTCGAGCAATTCATAAGTTAGAACGGCCCAGGAAAATTGATCCGAGCGTCCGTCCGCTGGTTTGCCTTTCAATAGCTCGGGAGCCATGTACATGGGCGTGCCCACGAATCCGCCTGCAGAGGTAACCGTGGGAATGAAGGCTTTGACGGTCGGTCCGGAAGCATTGAACGGCGTTGCGCTTTGGCGGGCAATGCCAAAATCGAGCACTTTGATTCGTCCGTCCGGACGCACCATTACGTTTTCTGGTTTGACATCGCGATGCACGATACCCGCACGGTGCGCGGCAGCGAGCGCTCGCGCCACGTCGACGAGCCACCGCACGCGCCTGGCCACGGGAATCTCGGGTTTGCCCACGAATTCGCGCAAGGTTTGGCCAGGAACAAGCTCCATGGCGATATAAGGTTCGCCGTTGATTTCCCCGCCCTCGAAAATGGTCACAGCGTTGGGGTGATCGAGCGCTGCAATGACGCGCGCTTCACGCAGCACGCGCGCTGCACTTTCCGCGTCACCTGTGGTAGCGACGACCTTGAGGGCGATTTTTCGACCGAGGTTTTCGTCGTGCGCCTGATAAACGATGCCCATGCCGCCTTCGCCGAGGACCTTCTCGACAATGAATCGGCCGACTTTGTCACCTTCTTGCAGCATAGCGCGATCAAGATAGCAGGAAAGGGAGCTTGCGGGACGAGCAAATGGTCAGGGGTTCAAATTGACCTTCAGCACGCGATAACGTTTCAAGGTTGCGCTGAATTTGGCGTTTATGGTCAGGTCAAAAAGGTTTCCTACTGGAGTGGCCGTGCGAGTGAACTCGACTTCGAGCGCGCACGGAGTGATGCCATTATTGGTCAACTGCAAATCGGATTGCTCAATGGTTACCGTGCCGGTATCGCCAGTCAAAATTCGACTAAAAAGGGGCAAACATTCCCCCTTGATGGTGACACTCGTGGTGAAGGCCGGTGCAGCGGGATCCAGCGGGGCGGGATCCCACGTAATGACGATCGGCGCACTACCGACCGGATCCTCGACGGTCACGGTAAACATGGGCGGCATCGCGAGCGTGAGGTCCTGAATACTCCGCTCCGTGGGACGATCCAAATCAATGACGATGTCCGTATTGATGACTGCGAGGTCGGTCCTATAGGACGCAAACGTTCCTGGGAAAAACGTTAACGGCACCAGATTGCCATCGACTCGAGCCGTGAGTTTGTCGCCTTCAGTCATTTGAAGCGATCCAGCGGGCGAATTGATCCCAATCGCGAGTTTGGCGTCGTTTCCAGAATCGCTCGCGGTGATTGCGAATTGCATGTCTTCCGTGGCAACGTAGGCCGATTCGGGAATCGGATAGAATCCGCAGCTCGGGAAAACCGCCAGTACGAGAAAAAGAATGCGTTTCATTTGACCACGATTCCTACGAATGGCCCAACCCACCACGAATAAAAGGTGTCCGTTCTGCCCTGACGAAACGAGGCGATTGTGGAGACGCTCTCGATACGGCCACGAAGTCCGAATTGATATAAATCTTTTCCTCCGGCGACATCGATATCGTGGGCCATGAACCAGTTGCTAAACGTAAGCGGGTGCGTGGAAATGGGCGAAATGCGATATTCGACCTGGATTCTCGCATTGGACTTGGGCAGGATCATGAATCGAGCAAGGGCGAAGGCGTACGCGGCTTCCCCTAGGCCGAGCCATATGGGCCGTCCTAGGCCCGCTCCG
>CAZETM010000039.1:0-26945 GCA_964514885.1 uncultured Polyangium sp.
CCGGCGAAGGTCGCTCCCGAAAAAAACCGCGCGCCAAAGTCGTTGGTGCTCAAAAGGTTTGACCTAATACGAATTACTCCGGGTCGCCTTCGTTGCCTCCGCCAACCCATCTTTGAATGGTGCGACGACTGATTCCCAAAGCCGTCGCTGCACGCACCTTGTTGCCCCCGAATCGTTCGAGCACGTGCTCGACATACGCACGCTCGACGTCTTCGAGCGTCATCAAACGCTCGGCCGCGCCCGCGAAAATATCGGGAGCCTTCGGCTTTTGCACGGCCAGCGGCAAGTCGTCGGGGCTGATCCATTCGTCATTGGCCAGCGCTACCGCACGCTCGATTGCGTTTTCCAGCTCGCGCACGTTGCCCGGCCAATGATGAGCCATGATCATTCGCGCTGCTGCCCCGGAAAAACCCTGACTACGCAGCCCCGATCGCTCCGACGCTCGTTTCAAAAAATGCTCGGCCAAAGGCATGATGTCTTCAGGACGATCACGCAGCGGCGGAATCGCCACTTCAATCACCGCCAGCCGATAAAACAAGTCCTCGCGAAACCGTCCGTCTTGAACGGCCTTGCGCAAATCGTGATGCGTCGCCGCCACGATGCGCACGTCGACCGGCGAGCTACGCGTCGAACCGAGCGGCCGAACTTGACGATCTTCGAGCACCCGAAGGATTTTTGCTTGGAGCACCAACGGTAAGTCGCCGATTTCATCCAGGAACAACGTGCCGTTGTTCGCTTCGACAAACAGACCCTTCTTGTCTTGTCGAGCGTCGGTGAACGCTCCCTTCGTGTACCCGAACAGTTCGCTTTCCAGGAGTTGTTCAGGAATCGCGGCTGAGTTCACAGTGACAAACGGTTTGTCTTTGCGTCTGCTCGCATCGTGAAGCGCTCGTGCGACGCGTTCCTTGCCGCTTCCGCTGGGGCCCGTGATCAGCACCGTCGCAGGCGAATCCGCCACGCGGCGCACCAAGCTCATGATGTCCCCGAGCGCTCGGCTCTTGCCGATGATCCCGCGTACTGCGTTTTCGGTCGCGAGTGCTCCGCGCAGCTCTTCGACTTCGCCACGCAGTGTTCTTGCTTCGATGGCGCGATCGAGCGCGACGCCGAGCACGGCGGGCTCGACGGGTTTGGTGAGAAAATCGTAAGCGCCTTGTTTGACTGCACGAACGGCAATTTCGATGCTGCCGAACGCAGTGATGGCCAAGATGACCACACGCGGATCGTTCTTCTTCGTCCACTCGATGAGGTCGATGCCGCTGCCGTCGGGCAAGCGCACGTCGGTGAGCAGCAGGTCGATTTCACCGGCTTCGAGGCGTGCGCGACCGTCGGCGATCGTCGAGGCGGCGATCGTGCGCAGACCTCGTTTGTTAGCGATTCCGACGAACAATTGTGCGAGCGCTTCGTCGTCTTCGACGACGAGCAGATTCATCGGTATCGAGCTGGTGGGCGAAGGCATCCGGGTTCCTCGATGCGCTGGTTACGCTAGGACAAACCGCTGGGGCTTTTGCCTATGCGTGCGAGCTTGCCACGGTAGCGCGTTCGATGCTTGCGCGGCTTTGCTCCCGTCCGCTCGGCACACGTGCAAACATGAGCGCGCTCATGAACCTCGCTAGTAAGCGCCTCTCCCGCAAGCTGCTCCTCGTGTTCACGGCGCCCGTCGTCGTTGGTTTTTTGGTCGCGGGATTCATTTCGATTCGTACGACTCGCGATGCGCTGCTCGACTCGAGTGAGCGTGCGCTCGTCGACAACATCGCCACGTTACGCACGGTCCTGCCGTTCACTGCGAAAGGAGGAGGCAAGGACGATCTGGTTGGTCTCGTCGAACGAGTGGCTGCGGAAGAAACCGTTCAGGGCGCTGCGCTTTACGATGAAACAGGTGCTCCGCTGGCTCGTTCGTCGGAGCTGAATGCAGAGCCCGCTGTCGTCGATGCAGCCGCGCAGAAGGCGTTGTCGACGGGTGCTCCGGTCGAAGCGGTCGTGCATATTGCGGGTCGAGATGCACTGTTGCGCGTCGAGCCCGTGCAAGGGACTGCTGGTATTGGCGCGGTGGCGATGACGCACGAGCTTGCACCTGCGCTGCGCATGATCGACCTCACGATGATTCGTCTGGTGCTCACGGGAGGCACGGTTGCGCTTGCCGTTTCGCTCATCGCCGTGTGGATCTCACGTGTGCTCGGGCGCGAGTGGGGCAACCTCGTGCATGGGGCGGAGCGTGTGGCGGCGGGTGATCTCGATGTGCGAGTCGAAGCGTCACCGGACCTGGAACTCGATCGAGTCGTACACGCATTCAACGACATGACGCGGGCGCTTTCCGAGGCGCGCAAGCAGCTTCTCGTGGCCGAGGCAGAGCGGATCGAGCTTGCTGCGCGGATACGTCATGCGCAGGCGTTGGCGGTCGTGGGACAAGTGGCCGGATCGTTCGCACACGAGATCGGCTCACCGCTCAACACTATCCTTGGTTGGTCGCGATTGAGCGCAGCGGACGAGAGTTTGTCCGAGCAGGTGCGTGCGCAGTTCGAAACGATTGCCGCGCAAAGCGAGCGCATCACGCGCATCGTGCAGCGCATGCTTTCGGTCTCGCGACCGCCGGCGGACAAAGTGACCGCGGTGCATCTGGCCGACGTCGTGCGTGAGGTGACGGCGTTTCTCGCGCCAGACTTGCGTGTGCGACGCATCGATCTACGCGTGCTCGTGGCCGAGCGTCTTCCGGCCATCACGGCCGTTCGCGATCACTTGTTACAGGTCGTGATGAACTTGTGTGTGAATGGCATTCAGGCTCAGCCGGGTGGTGGAGCGTTGCGCATCACGCTGGCGCTCGACGAGGAGCAAGCAGTCTCGGATTCACGTATTCGTTTTGAAGTAGCCGACGCTGGACCGGGCATTCCCGAGGTCGATCGTCCGCGCATTTTCGAGCTGTTTTTCTCGACCAAAGCAAACGCGGGCGGGACGGGTTTGGGTTTGCCCATCGTCGCGGACATCGTTCGTGATCTCGGGGGCAAGATTGAAGTGGGGACGGCTCCCGAAGGTGGAGCGCTCTTTCGCGTGCTTCTGCCGATCGCGTAAGAGCCGGGCTCATCGATAACGACGAACGCTGAATCTGCTACCGCTTGCGGCTTGCGCCTGCTATCGCAGGGCGCGCCATGAGCCGAATTTACAGAACGCTTCCGCCCGCTGGTACGTCCCTCGGCATTGCATTTTCCGGGGGGCTCGATACGCGAACTGCTGTTGCATGGCTCTCCAGACAGGGTCTGCGCGTGTTTTGCTACACCGCCGACTTGGGGCAGCCTGATGAAAAGACGCCGGCGGACATTCCCCCGATTGCGTTGTCGCACGGCTCGGAAAAAGCGCGGCTCATCGATTGCCGCGAAGCGCTCGTCCGCGAAGGATTTCTCGCATTGCAATGCGGCGCGTTTCATCTTTCGACGGCGGGAAGAAAATACTTCAATACCACGCCGCTTGGTCGAGTCGTGACGACGACGGCCATTGTGCGGGCGATGCGCGAGGACGGGGTCAACGTCTTTGGAGATGGCAGCACGCATAAGGGGAACGACATCCAACGGTTTTACCGTTATGGGATATTGGTCAACCCCGAGCTGCGAATTTACAAGCCGTGGCTCGACAATGCATTCGTGACTGCATTCGGTGGTCGTACGGAGATGGCCGAATACTTGAAGACGATCGGCATGCCGTATCACATGGGCACGGAGAAAGCGTACAGCACGGATGCCAATGCGCTTGGTGCGACGCACGAAGCCAAGGACCTCGAATACCTCGACAAGAACATGACGATTGTCAATCCGATCATGGGCGTTGCCTTTTGGCGCTCGGATGTTGCGATTGCCGAAGAGGAAGTGACGGTCGAATACGAATCTGGCGTGCCGGTGGCGCTGAATGGGACGCGATTTGCAACGCGCTACGATTTGCTCGCGGCGGCCAACGAGATAGGTGGTCGGCATGGTCTGGGCATGAGCGATCAAATTGAAAACCGGGTCATTGGCGCGAAGAGCCGAGGCATATACGAAGCACCTGGAATGGCGCTGCTGCACATTGGGTACGAGCGGATCTTGTCGTCGACGCACAACGAGGACACGACGGACTTGTACGTCACGCTGGGCCGGCGATTGGGGCGGCTGTTGTACGAAGGCAAGTGGTACGATCCGGAAGCGATGATGCTGAAGGAATCGCTATCGCGGTGGATTGCGGCTCCGCTTAGTGGCACGGTGCGGCTTGCATTGCGGCGCGGAGACGATTACACGATTTTGGAGACGCGCGCCGAAAAGAGCACGTACGCTCCGGAAAAACTGTCAATGGAAAAGACCGAGGGGGCGTTTACTCCGGAAGACCGCATTGGTGCGCTCGAGATGCAGAACCTCCCGATTATGGACAATCGCGGGCTCCTTTTGCATTACGCGCAGCAGATGGGCCGTTTGCAGGGTGGAGCGGATTCGTCGCTCGGAGGGTTGCTGGGCGAGGGGGAGAAGTAAGAAGTCGATTACGTCGACTTTTTCTTTGGCCCGGTGGCCATGAAATCGACCACGGTTTGCAGCAAAGTGTTGACTAGACACAAAAATTGTTGACTAGACACAAAGAGCGCAACGCGGCGCCTATGTTCGTCATGTCGTTCCGAGCGACATGCGCTATCATCCGTGCATGAGGATCGAGTCGTTCTGGGCGAGCGGTTTCCGGAGCCTGCGCGAGGTGCGCCTGGATAACCTGGGCGCGTTCAACGTGTTCTACGGGCCGAACGGGAGCGGCAAGTCGAACCTCCTCGCGGCCATCGATGTGTGGCTCAAACTGATCCCGATTGCGCTCGACATGCGTGACATGCAGCCGGGCGATCCGTTCTCAATGGAAGCGGTGACCCGTCCACTCCTGCGCGGAAGCGCCGCATTCTACGCAACGGACGCACCGTTGAGAGTCCGCGACATTGGGCTACATTCCTCGGACAGAAAAATCACGATGGGCGGCAAGCTCACGAGTGAACGATTTGGGCGGATTGAATTAGAAATCTTCATTGATGTCGGTATTCCCGGTAAACCTTCCCTTGATAGGCGCATTGTCGTAGATGATTTGGCACTGGACGAGGGAAATCAAATTACGCGGGCGCAAAAAGAAAACCTCATCAAGCTTCAATCCATTGCATGGGAGCGTGAATTTTCGTTGGTGCCCGCGGACCGAATGCCTCGCATCGAAGCGCCGACAGGTCAGCCGCCTGAGCGACCTCCGGCAAGAGTCGAACCCGTTTCATGGTATTTTCGCCGTGGGCAGCTCAAAGACGCGCTGTTCGCCGCGCACAACGCAGAGTCATCGGAGACCGTGCGTGCGCTCGAGCGATTTCGAAACTTCATGACCGGTTCGCCACTGCATCGTCCGCCTTTCCGTGTGGTCGAGGATCCCCATACAGGTACTCGTGATGTACGCGAATGGCTCCCCCCACCGCTGGATCAGCATGATATCTCGCTGGATCTTGCAGGACTAGGCATTGCGCAGATTTATTGGATTTTGGGGCAGGCCATGCTGTCGGGGGCGCAAGCCGTTGCGATTGAAGAGCCGGAAGCACACCTTCATGCGCCAACAAGTGGTCGTCACCTTCGATTACTTCTCGAACGATTGGTACGGGAAAAGCATGTCGACCAGCTTTTCATTGCCACGCACTCCAATCTCTTCGATCTCGATGCTGGCGGTTTCTTTGATGTCCGACTGGAAAACGGCGAAACCCTGGTGCAGAAAAAGCCGCTCGACGCGATTGACGAACATCTATATGAACCGGGACCTACGCTGCACGCGCTGGAAGAGCTTCTCAGTTTTGCGCCTCCGACCAAAATAATGTTTCGAGCAGCCGATGGAACACCAATCACGGCGGTGGAGATGCGGAGCATGCTTCGTAATGCCCATCCGCTCGCGCTCGATTACCTGCGCAATTTGCATGCTGCTGCCATCGATGTCGTCGGGCTTCGCAGCCGGCGCGAAAAAGCATAATGAAGACACTTCTTTTCGATGGGTATGTGCCGGGGGACCAGGCGCTCGATAGCAGTCATTGGATCGCTGTGCGAACGCACGAGCGGCTTGGTGAAGAAGCCATTATCCTGGGTCACCCAAACGCCGTGAGACGTCAATTGGAAGGAATGCTCGAAACGGAGGGGCTTCGTGGTGTCGTCTTTTTCGGTCACGGAGATCCTGGAGTCACATGGACGGTATTGCTGCGCCCTAATCATACAGAGCCGTGTACGCTAAACAATACCAGCGAACAAGGTGCCATATATGGATGCGATGGGGAATCGGCGCTCGATTGCCGTAATACTCGTTTACTAAAAGACCGATTTTGCCACATTCTCGCATGCAATGTGGGTTTTGCGCTGGGACCTCCCGCCATCGATGCTGGAGCGACCTGCTTCGTGGCGTATGAGACGTCGATTACGCCTGAATTTGATGCCGCCGAGCTACCCGCCGAACTCGCCCGATTGCTTGCCGACGTTGCAACGTCAACCACACGAAATCTGCATCAAGGTCTCTTTGACAAAGGCATGCTGGAAAAAACGTTGCAAACCGCTATCGAGGCATTGGATGCATGGTTCGAGGAGGGCAGTGGCATTGCTTGGTCAAGCGAACAAGAGAGCTTCTTGGTCGTGTCGGGAATTCGCGCATTTGCGCGCCAACTCAGGCGAGACATGGTCGTGTGTACGTCGCATGATCTACAGCAGCGTTGACGCATGGTCCTTCTTCTATTCACCGCCCCATTCTTTCCCTGACCTCGCGCGCGGCTCGTTCACCCGATTCGAGCGCTCCTTCCATATAGCCCGTCCATTCCGTGGCCGTTTCCGTACCGGCCCAGAAAATGCGCCCCACCGGCTCGCGCAAGGCTCGGCCACTCGACAACATTGCTCCCGGCGTCATATTCGCTACCGGACAGCCGCGTGACCATTCTTCGGCGGACCAATCGAATTCGACATATTCCGTCGGACGAAGCGCTTTGTCTCCAAACATCTTTCCAAGGCTTTGCAGCACGGCTTCTTTGCGTTCAGCCGCAGGACGTGAGGAAAACCTTCGCGCTTCGTCGCCCATGACGAACCCGAGTAGCGAATTCACGGCGCCGTCGTGAGAACAATTGTCGAATACTACTGACAACGGACCTTCGTTCGTGACGGCTTCCCCGGAAAAACCTTCTTCGCGCCAGAATGGACGATCGTAAATCGCAATGCATTTCGCCGCCGAGCCCATCGGCATACGTTGTCCCAATGCATCGCGCGAAACCGGCAAACCCGGACGGAACTCGATACGATTCGACAATACTGGCGGAATCGCTACGATAGCGTATTTCGCGTTGACCAGCGCCGCGTCGGACGTTACCACGATACCCTGACCATCTTGTTCGATTCGCCGCACGGGAGACGAAAGCACCATGGAATCGCCGAGCTTTGCGGCCAGCCGAATCGATAATTCTTGCGCGCTTCCGACGAACCGCCGTTCTTGCGAGCCACCTTCGATTTCGACCAGTTTCATCAGCCCGCCGCCTGCGCGCAAATACGCCAGGAAATACAGCATGGACATCTCGTGCGGCTCGGCGCCGAAAACCACTCGCACGGCGGCATTGAAAAGATCCCGCACGTCTTGACGCGGCATCATTTTTCTTGCGTACGTTTCGACGGTTTGTCCGTCCCATTCTACAGCATTGGTCGCCGAAGACGGATCATTCAAGGGCACGCTCGACGTGAGCTTATCCAATTTACGGAGCGCCAAATGAAGCGAAACCAATGCATGAACCGGTAGCGACGGGATCGTTCCTGAATAATGTTTCAGCTTCCCGTCGCGATATAGAATCTTTTTACCGGTATGGTAGGTCGGGAACGTTTGCACGTCGAGGTCCCGCGCGAGTTTGGCCAGGCGATCTTGGCCTGGGCCAATCCATTGCCCTCCAAGATCGAGCACTTGTCCGCCGATATTGCGACCGAGCGTTCGACCGCCCACGCGATCTCGCGCTTCGAGCACGATGACGCGTGCCCCCGCGGCCTGCAACGTAAAGGCCGCGGACAATCCACCAAGGCCCGCGCCCACAATCACTACATCGGCGTCCATCGTGCCTACAATCTCTCCAGCACCACCGCAATTCCTTGACCGCCACCAATGCATGCGCTGCCTACGCCGTATCGTTTTTCCAAACGGCGCAGCGTGTACACCAGGTTCGTCGTAATGCGCGCACCCGACGCACCGAGCGGATGTCCGAGCGCAATCGCACCGCCATTGACGTTGCATTTGTCCAGCGGCAAACCCAGCTCTTTTTGCACCGCCAGCCATTGCGATGCGAATGCCTCGTTCACGTCGAACACGTCGATCTCGTCTTGACGCAGGCCCGCCTTCGCGAGCGCCTTCGGAATCGCCGCCGCCGGCCCAATGCCCATGATTGCCGGATCCACACCTGCCGATGCCCAACCAATGAGACGCGCCAGCGGTTGCAGGCCCTTCTCACGAGCCACCGCCGCGCTCGTCACGACCAGCATTGCCGCACCGTCGCAGATACCGCTTGCATTTCCTGCCGTGACCACTCCATCTTTTTTGAAGACCGGCGAAAGCTTCGCGAGAGCCTCGGGTGTCGTTTGCGGACGCGCATGTTCATCCACGACAAACTGTACGGCTGGTGCACCGCGTTTTCCAGGCAGCTCGACCGCCGCGATCTCGTCCTTGAACGCTCCAGCTTCATTCGCAGCAGCCCATAATTTTTGGCTGCGCAACGCATATTCGTCGCATTCTTGACGGCTGATGCCGTACTTCGTCGCCAGCGCTTCCGCCGTCATCGCCATCGGCGAATTCACGTACGAGTCCGTTAGCGCGCTCCAGAGCGAATCCTCGAGCGCCGGAGCCTTACCGAAGGCAAACCCCTTGCGCCCTCCACGCAACACGTGTGGAGCTTGCGACATGTTTTCGGTGCCGCCACACAACACCACGTCTGCTTCGCCTAACAGCACGAGCTGAGCGGCTTGCACGACCGCTTCGAAGCCCGATCCGCACAGCCGATTCACCGTCAGCGCAGGCACTTCGATGGGCAAACCCGCCTTGAGACCGACATGGCGAGCGATATAAATCGCATCCGCACTCGTTTGTTGCACGTTTCCCACCACCACGTGTCCAACGTCCGTCGCCTTCACGCCTGCTTGAGCAAGCGCTGCCTTCGCTGCATGCGTTGCGAGATCGGTTGCCGTGATGCCTTCGAGCGCCCCGTTCATCGTCCCGAACGCCGTGCGTTTGGCGGCCACGATGACGATCTCTTTGCTGTTGTCCACCATGTATTCTCCGTGCTTTGCTGATCGAAAGGTCGGGCCAGCATGCGCCGACTATTCGCATTGATCAAGGACGTACATCGGCTCATAAGTTGACGCGAGCCTTGGTCTCGTCGACATTCGTTTGCACATGCCTCCGAGTGAGATCCTCAAGCGCCACGCTGCTGCGATGAGCCACGACGGCGAAGCCGCGTCGGGGTATTCGCTCATCGTCGTCGGACCCGAAGACAGCGGACGAACGTTTCATCTTGCCGATGGACGCCATCTGCTCGGCCGTGCTCCCGAAGCCGAGCTGCGTTTTTCTCTCGAAACCATCTCTCGCCGGCACGCACTTTTCAGCGTCGATGGCGAGCACGTCACGATCACGGATCTCGACAGTCGAGTGGGCACGTTCGTCAACGGTCGTCGAGTGACCTCGTGCGCTTTACCACCCGGAGCACGAATCGTCGTCGGCGGCCTGACCCTCAAGCTCGTGAAGGTATAGGCACCGCTACCAGATCAAGTATGCTGCTTGGCCGGAGGCGCTTGGTCATGGCATTTCGTAGAAAACTTGGATGGTTGGGCATCGGCATGCTTGCGGCGGTCGTGGCGTCATGTGGAACGGACGATCCGGACAAACCCGCGGTGACGACGACCCCACCACCTCCCGTGGATGTGCTTGCGCATTGCAAATACGAGGAAGCTCCTGCGAGGTCGGGCAAACCAGCCAACGCACCTACGGAAATCAAAGCTGGTTACGGCACCGTGGTGCTGCCCATCCCGATTGGCTCGCCGCTTGGCGGATACACGTCGCGTGCAAAGGGGCTCATTGGAGGCCCGAATCCCGTTGACAAGCGTCCGCAGCGTTTTGCAAAAAGCTTCGTTCCCACTGTGGGTATTCATGATGCTTTGCGAGCCGAAGTATTGGCTCTCGAGGCAGGTGGCGAGCGCGTCGTGCTCATTCGCCTGGATGCACCGTACGTCATGGAAAACACGGTATTCGAACTAGAATCGAAGATTGCGCCGGATGGTTCGATGCGTGGTCGGATTATTCTGACTGCTTCGCACAGCCATTCTTCGTGGGGCGGTTATCAGCCGAGCGTCATTCTCATGGCGGGCTCGGACAGGCCAAAGCAAGAGCTTGCTGAACGGGTCGTGGCAAGTTTGGCCGATGCGGTCAAACAAGCGCTTGACGGGCTTATTCCGGCGAAGATTGGCGTAAGCGTGTCGACGCCATTCGATCCCGCGGACGAAGTCAATCGTGATCGGCGTGAGGACAACGAGGAAGTGCTCGGGCCTGATGGAAACACGGCTGGCAAAGACAAGGATCCCAATTTGTGGGTGTTGCGAGTCGACAAGATGGATGGAACGCCTATGGCGGCCATTGTCGATTTTCCCATTCACGGCACGGTCAGTGGCGGCGACAATCCATTGGCGTCGTCGGACGCGACGGGAGGGATAACTCGTTCGCTTTCGTACGAGCTTGGATATCCTGTAATGCATTTCCAGGGGCCGGCGGGCGATGTTTCTCCGGCTGGGAATGGAGGTCGCGATGCGTGTCCAGATTCGCGACAATGCCTCGACATGCCGCGTCTCGAAACGCTGGGCGCTCGGGCAGCCGAGATTATCGCGCCCATTGTGAAGAATGTGCAAACGGGTGACAAAGTAGCGCTCGAAATCGTAACGCGCACATTTTACAATGGACGTGATGCCGTCGTGAAGCGTCCGGACGGAACGGAGCTAAGATACAAGCCGTATGATCCGGAATTCGTCGAGCCTGATCGGATGATTTTCGATGCGCAGGGCAAAATCATCAGTCCGATCGATGAGTTCAATACGTTTGCTGGCGCTGGGCTTTGTGGTGAAGCCAATGGAGCGGGTGCATTTGCGCCCATTTCAGGCACCGCGGGTCTGAAGCCTTATGGCGCGTGTCTCGACGTGCAAAAGGGCGGCTCGCTCATCTTCAATGCATTCTACATTGGGGAATACGACGTCACGATGCCTTTATGCGACAGCGCGCGAACGACAGTGTCGGCATTACGCATCACGGGCACACCGACGGGTGATTACCTCGCGCTGACCATGCCTGGTGAGGCCGTGGCTCCATTTGCGAGTTACTTGCGTAGTCGTTCTCCTGCCGGTGCTGATAAAACGTTGCTCATCGGATACGCCAACGATCACATGGGTTATTTGCTCACGGCCGAAGATTGGCTCGCGGGTGGATACGAGCCGGGCATCAACATTTGGGGACCGCTCGAAGGTGAAATCATCATTGATGGCATTCTCGAAGCGGCCAAGATTGCTTGGACACCGGAAATCGAGGATCCCGAGGTTGGTTCGTCCCGGTATACCAATTGGAAATACCAGGACGTCGAGCCGATTACGGTGGTGACTACGACGGGCCATGGTACCGTCGCACCACCTTCGAGCAAACTCTGGTGGCCGGATGCTGCCAATGCGAACGTGACGATTCTCGAGCCCACGGTCCCGCGCGCGGTTGGTGCGGCCAGGTTTGTCTGGTACGGTGGTGACGCTGCGATCGATACGCCGCAGATCTTCATCGAGCAGGAAACGGCGCCCGGTCAATTCGAAGCGTTGAAGGATGCCAAAGGTCATGCCGTATCGTCCTATGATGGCGTGATCATCACGACATACACGCCCGAGCCGCTCGAATCGATGACGCCGGACAAGCATATCTTCACGGCGACGTGGCAACCGGTGCCGGGAGATCCATTCAATGCGCAAACGCCGCTCTTGCCGTATTCGTTGCCGCTGGGGAAATACCGTTTCCGAGTCGAGGGCAAGGCAAAAGCTGCGTCGGGGATGACGACGTATACATTGACGAGCGATCCGTTCGAGGTCATTGCGGCACCGCTATCGGCTGCTTCGGCGGCGACTCGCGCGGCAACGTCGATCGATATCACAACGAATCTTGGAAGCGCTCCGGGTATACGTGCGCTGAAGGTGGGTGCAAGCGATACGAACGTCCCGCTGCTCGGACCGTGGGCGGTAACGGTGACGTTGGCGAATAACCAGACGAAAACCGTTCAGGCTATGCCGGATGGAGCTGGGAAAGCGACGATATCGCTGACGGCGCAAGAAGCGACGGATGCGGTGAGCGTCGAAGTGCGCGATGCGGTGGGTAATGGCGGGGTGATAACGGTGATGTGAGGGTGCGGTAGGGAATGGATAAGGTGCCAGTTGGTGGAGGCTGGCACCTTTGGGTTTTCGGTTCAGGGACGCCCTTGCGCCTTCGACGAATGTAGCGTAATACCGTGGGATTCGAGTCCCGAGGGCGCACGTGCCAAACCTCGCCCGTAAGGCCTGATATTAGGTATCCGTATGATTTCTTCCACAGATCCATTGTTTCAAGCGCAACAAGGTAGAGAGCGACAGGAGAAACTCGGACAGTTCCTCACGCCCACGCATGTGGCTGATTTCATGGCTTCGCTTTTTGATGATCTACCGGCGTCTGTCCGGATGATTGACGCGGGAGCCGGGGCTGGTGCGCTGATTGCGGCTTTCGTGCGTCGAGCTTGCGTGCAGGGCTCCGGCGTCGAGTCTATTCACGCTACGGCATACGAGCTTGATCCGCTCATTTTGCCAGCTTTGAGGGAGACGCTGGCCGCGTGTGAAACTCTTTGCCAACAGTGTGGCATCACGTTTACGGCCACCCTGCATCAAGCTGATTTCGTTCTGGAAATGGCCGAAAAGCTCTCAGGGGATCTGTTTCGCGGTGCGCCGCCTTCGTTCAATTTGGCAATCGTCAATCCACCCTATCGAAAAATCAACACGAACTCGCCCGAACGGGTGGCCCTTCGCGCAGTGGAACTGGAGACAAGCAACCTCTATACTGGGTTTCTTGGACTACTGACGCAGCTTTTGGAAGACGGAGGCCAGCTTGTCGCCATTACTCCCCGAAGTTTTTGCAATGGTCCCTATTTTCGCCCGTTCCGGCAGTACTTCTTGGAAAGAATGAAAATCCGACGTCTTCATGTCTTCGATTCACGGAACACTGCTTTCCGTGACGACGGGGTATTGCAAGAAAATATCGTGTTTCACACCGTTCGAGCAAGCGTGCAATCACCCAAGGTCGTCATTTCGTCCAGCAGCGGACATGCTGGGGCTTCCATTACAGCAAAGTGCTTTCCCTTCGCTGAAATTGTCCATCCCAAGGACCCGGAACAATTCATTCACATGCCGGCAGACGCGGAACACGCCACCGCAACGGTCACGCTGTCAAAGTTGCCCGCCACGCTTGCTTCACTGGGTGTGACTGTGTCCACAGGCCGAGTGGTGGATTTCCGTCTCAAGGAGGCTTTACGGCCAGCGCCGGGGACGGGAACGGTACCTTTGCTGTATCCGTGTCATTTTAATGGCGGAACAATTCATTGGCCCAAACTTGACGGTCGTAAGCCCAATGCCATTCTCGATAACGAGATCACCCGTCCTTGGCTTGTTCCGTCGGGTCTCTACCTTCTGACCAAGCGTTTCACTTCCAAAGAAGAACGCCGTCGTTTGGTAGCGTGTATCTTTGACCCGACCGAAATTAAAGCTGAATGGATTGGCTTTGAAAATCACTTGAATTACTTTCATGCCAATGGACAAGGATTGGAAAGACCGCTTGCGCTGGGGATGTTTGCTTATTTGAATTCTACCCTGGTAGACCAACATTTCAGGTGTTTCAGCGGGCACACTCAGGTAAACGCAACGGACTTGCGCAAGCTGCCGTATCCTGACCGGGCTACCCTGGAAGCAATGGGACGCGTTTTGCCGCGAACCGATATTTCCCAAGACGAACTAGACCAACTCCTAGGGCATTATCTTCATGGCATCGAACAAGTCCGCTCGAAATAAGAAAGCCCCGACACGCAAACTTGCCGAAGCCATTGAGTATCCCCGATCCACCCCAATCGCCTCCTGCGTCGCGCAAACGACGCAGGTGGGCATCAACATCCGTCAATGCCCGCCTCCATCCCACTTCAATCGTCCTTGTCGTGACCCTTGTCCTTGTCTTTCCCGTACTTAGCCCGCAGCTCCTTGACCAGCCCCCGAGCTTGTTTGCGCACGTCCTGCGCTTCTTCTTTCGTCACCTTCCCGTCTGACCCCGCCGATTTCGCCGCTGCACGCACCTTCACCGCCGCCGCGTCGAAATCCTTCCGAATCTGCGCCTTCGCACCATCCGGCACTGCGCCGCTGCTCAGGATCAGCTCCATCTGAGCCTTTGCTACGTCGATCTTCCGGTCGACAATCTCGCTGAACTTCGCCGCCTCCATCGGGAATTGACCCTTGTCGTGCTTGTCGTGTTGACGCTTGACTTTCTCCACGCGCGGCGACTGCGGTTTTTCCTCGGCCGATGCGGCAATCGGTGCCATCACGAAAGCGCAAGCTGCTGCAATCGCAAACGTCCTAACGAAAGAATGAAAGCTCGACATGGCGTGACTCCTTTTCGGGGGCTTCCCGGTTGGTCGTTCAGCCCTAACAGCACGAGACGTGCCACCGAATATCACGAGGTTTACCGCAATTTTGACCGCGGACTCATTGTCGCACCTGCGGTCTTCACTGCCCGGTGCGGCGTGCTGAGCGCATGCAGATCATTCGCTCCCTGCTTTGATCCCAAACCTCGCCATCAGCCGTTGCAGGTGCCGGCGATCCACCCCTGCTTCACGCGCAGCACGCGACACGTTCCCGCCCGATTGCGTCAAAATCGCTTCCACATAAGCCCGCTCGAAACGTTCGTTCCACGCCTCTTTCGCCTCGTGATACGGCAGCTTCAACAGCGGCGCATCCACTCCGCTCGAAGTGGTTTGTGGCGGATGTTCTGCCGGCGCACTGCTCACCGCGACTCGCTCCTCGCTCCTTGCGCTCACCACCGGCTCGCCCGGCGCCGCGAACGGCCCTAGCACCACCCAGCGTTCCACGATGTTTCGCAATTCGCGCACATTGCCCGGAAAGTCGTAACGCCCCAGCATCGCGAACGCTGTTTCGTCAAGCCGCGCGAATGGCGCAAGTCCCGTCGCCGCACGTCTACGCGCCAGCTCGTCCTGAATGTGATCCACCAGCAAACGCAAATCTTCGATCCGCGTACGCAGCGGCGGCACACGCACCACCACCACCGCCAGTCGGTAATACAAGTCTTGTCGGAACCTTTGTCCCTCCACTTCACGAAGTAACGATCGGTTTGTCGCGGCCACGATTCGCACGTCGACGAGTCGCGACCGATCCGAACCTACCGCTTTCACTTCGCGTCGTTCGAGCGCTCGCAACAGCTTTGCTTGCATGTCGAGCGGCAGTTCACCCACCTCGTCGAGGAACAACGTCCCCCGATCCGCCGCGACAAACGCCCCTTGTCGCTCACGCACCGCGCCCGTGAATGCTCCTTTTTCGTGACCGAACAATTCACTCTCGAGCAGCTCACGAGGGATCGCGCCACAGTTTACCGCGACAAACCCTCCCGTCCGTCCGCTCGATTCATGCAGACCTTCGGCCGCCAGTTCTTTGCCCGTGCCCGTTTCGCCTTCGAGCAGCACTGTCAGGTCCGTCGGCGCTACCCGTTCGAGAATTGCAAACGTTTCGCGCATCGTCGGGCTTCGTCCGAGCATCCGGCCAAAGCGCGCACGCGGTGAGATTTCTTGTTCGACTGTCTCCGCCAGTGGCTCGAGGCGCACCACGCTGTTGCCGAGACGAACCAACAGATCGTCACCAAAGCACACTCGTTCGACGCGCAAATCGCCTACGAACGTGCCGTTTGTCGAGCCAAGGTCCGTCAGGGTAAAACCATGTGGGCCAAGGCGTACGGCCAGGTGCTCATGCGACACGGCGCTGTCCTTCAACGTCACATCGACGTCGGGGCTCGAGCCGAGCCGAACTTCGTCTTGTGCAAAGGTCCGCGTCAAACCCACGTCACGAGCATCGGGCACGTCGACCACGACCACGCGCAGCTTGCGAATTCTGCGCAGGGAAGGCCCCGTGGAGTCATCGATCACTTCGGTGACCGGCCTCTTTTTCGAGCCGCTTGGGGCGCTACCGAGTAGCCTTGTTTTCCCTTCGCTGTCGCTCATTGTTTGCGCTCCTCATGGATGGTCGGTTTGCGGCCATCGTTTATCGGCAAGGTGTACTCGTGTTGGTGCGAGCATGAAAGTCCGATGGCGATTGATGGCGGAGTTGACCTGTCGGCTCGCGTTTTTGCGGCATGATGCGCAGCGTCGAATGAAAAAATGATGAGCCATTGACGAGCCCTATGGCGGCGCTCGTGGGTTCCATGCGATGATGGGCGTTCCTTTCTCTCTTTCGGCGAGGCAATCTTCATGCGTCGAATTTCGCATATTGCTTTCATTACCCTGTCCTCCGTAGTGCTCACCTCTGCCGTCGTTGCGTCGGGGTGCGGCGAAGGAGTTCCGACGACATCCACGGGCGCTGGCAGCTCTAGTGGCACGGCTGGCGCTGGAGGCATTGCGGGCGGCGGCGGCGAGGGCGGCATCGGTGAAACCGCCGGCGCGGGAGGCATGGCCGGCGCGGGAGGCATGGCAGGTGCGGGAGGCGCTGGCGGCTCCATGTGCACGCCCGACACGGAAGTCTGCGACGGCTTCGACAATGATTGCGACGACGAAGTCGACGAGGGATGCCCCTGCATACAAGGCGATACGCAATCGTGTTACGAGGGCGATCCTGCTACGGCCAATGTCGGCGCCTGTTTGTCGGGTACGCAGACGTGTGATTTGACTGGCACGTTCGGAGCGTGTGAAGGCCAGGTGCTCCCTGCTGCGGAAATTTGCAATGGCCAGGATGATGATTGCAATGGCAACATCGACGAGGGCCTCGGCACGTTGACGTGCGGAATTGGCGCTTGTCAGGTCACGGTTGCGGCATGCAGTATGGGCGAGGTTGGGATTTGCGAGCCACTCATGCCGGCGCCTGAAGAGAAATGTGAGGGCACTGACGACGATTGCGACGGCGAAGTCGACGAAGGTTGTTCGTGTCTTGATGGGCAAACCCAGAATTGTTACACGGGGCCGATGGGTACCGAGGGCGTCGGGGCGTGTATTTCAGGAAAGCAGACGTGTGTCGATGGCGCTTGGGGCGCGTGCGCAGGCGCTGTGCTTCCCGCCAATGAAACGTGCAATGGCATCGACGACGATTGCGATGCGTCGATGGATGAGGAACTTGGCGTTACCGTTTGCGGCGTAGGCGCTTGCCAAGCCACCGTGAACAATTGCGTCGGTGGTATGCCGAAAACGTGTACTCCGGGCACTCCGACGAACGAAGCTTGCAACGGCATTGATGACGATTGCGATCTCAACGTCGACGAGGGGCTTGGCAATACTTCCTGCGGTATCGGCGCTTGTCAGGTCACCATTGCGGCTTGCGAGAATGGTCAAACGACGACGTGTATGCCTGGCACGTCCGTGCCCGAAATGTGCGACGGAATCGATAACGACTGCAATGGCACGGTTGACGATGGCAATCCCGGTGGCGGAGGATTGTGCACGACGGGAGCTTTGGGTGCCTGTTCTGCTGGCGTATTTCAATGCAGCGGCGCACAGCTCGTTTGTTCACAAAACAATCTGCCATCTTCCGAGGTCTGCGACGGGCTCGACAACGATTGCGACGGTACCGTCGACGACAATGCGGCGCAAGTTGGTACGTCTTGCACCACAGGCCAGCCGGGCGTTTGCTCCCCGGGCACTCGAGCGTGTGCGAACGGAATGCTCGTTTGCAATTCCAACGTCAATGCCAGTGCTGAAATTTGCGATGGGCTCGACAACGATTGTAACGGCGTAGTCGACAATGGCAACCCCGGCGGCGCCGTCCAATGCAATACGGGCAACTTGGGTATTTGTGCCAATGGCACGACGAGCTGCATGAGCGGGCAGATTGTCTGCAATCAGTCCACGGCGCCGAATACCGAATTGTGCGACGGTCTGGATAACGATTGCGATGGCACGGTCGACGACAATGCCGCTCAAGTTGGCACGTCGTGTACCACGGCACAACCGGGTGTATGTTCGGCCGGCACGCGTGCTTGTACCAACGGCGCGCTCGTGTGTAATTCCAATTCGCAAGCCTCGAACGAGCTCTGCGACGGCGTCGACAACGATTGCGACGGTACGGTCGACGATAGTCCTGCCACGGTCGGCGATCCTTGCTCCACCGGCGTAGCCGGTGTTTGCTCGGCAGGCACGAAGATTTGCAACAATGGCATGATCGGTTGTAATCAAACGAATCAACCGACTGCGGAGATTTGCGACGGCCTCGATAACAACTGCGACGGCGCCGTCGATAACAACCCCGCTCAGGTTGGCACGTCTTGTACGACGGGCCAGCAAGGTGTTTGCGCAGCGGGCGTCAGGGCTTGCACCGGCGGCTCGCTCGTTTGCACTCAATCGGTCCAGCCTTCGGGCGAGCTTTGCGACGGCCTCGACAACGATTGCGATGGCGTGGTCGACGACAATCCCGCCACGGTTGGCGATCCTTGTTTGACGGGTGGACAAGGCGTTTGCTCACCGGGCATCAAGGCTTGTACGAACGGCGCGGTGGTTTGTGTACAATCGACGCAATCGACGACCGAAGCTTGTGACGGCTTGGACAACGATTGCAACGGCATCGTGGACAACGGCAATCCGGGCGGTGGATTGTCCTGCGTTACGGGTCAATCCGGCGTGTGCTCACCTGGTACGACGGCGTGTTCGCTGGGCGCCATCGCTTGCAATCGAAACGTCAATCCGAGCGGCGAAGTTTGCGACGGCCTGGACAACGATTGCGACGGCACGGTCGATGATAGTGCTGCGACCGTTGGCGATGCTTGCTCGACGGGTAATCAAGGCGTTTGCGCTGCAGGCGTCAAGGCTTGCTCCAGCGGCGCGATCGTCTGCAATCAGACGACGCAATCATCGCCGGAAGTTTGCGACGGCCTCGACAACAACTGCGATGGCTCGGTCGATAACAATGCGGCGCAAGTTGGTACGTCGTGTACCACGGGTTTACAGGGCGCTTGCGCGGCGGGCACCAGGTCGTGTACCAACGGCGCGCTCGTTTGCAATCAAACCACGCAATCGGCGGCGGAAATATGCGACGGTATCGATAATGATTGCGACGGCGCGATTGACGAAGGCAATCCCGGTGGTGCAGTTACGTGTAATACCGGCGTGCCTGGCAAGTGCGGGCCGGGCATTACCGCCTGCTCGGCGGGCGCGGTCGTTTGTACCCAAACGGTGTTTCCCGTCAATGAAATTTGCGACGCGCAGGACAACGATTGCGATGGCTCGTCCGACGAGGGTAATCCTGGCGGAGGCGTGTCGTGCACGACGGGATTGCAGGGCGTGTGTTCGACGGGCACGACGGCATGCACCGCTGGCAGCGTCGTTTGCAATCAAAACACCGCGTCGTCTGCCGAGGTCTGTGACGGTCTAGACAATGATTGCAATGGCGCCACGGACAACGGCAATCCTGGTGGTGGCTTTTCGTGCAATACCGGCATTCCTGGCATTTGCTCGGCGGGGACCACGGCTTGCAGCAGCGGCGCGATCGCTTGCAATCAGAATAGCCAGGCCCAATCGGAGATTTGCGACGGTCTCGATAACAATTGCAATGCGCAGCTCGACGAGATGGATCCCAATTCCTCGTGCGGCGCTCAAAATCCCGGCGCAGGTGGGGTGTCGGGATGGACGTGCCCGATTGGTGCGTGCAACGTTACCGGATGCCAAGCGGGCTTTGCAAATATCGATGGCACTGCGAGCAATGGGTGCGAATGCGTGACCGATACCTACGCGAATAGCTGTGCGTCCGCGGCAACCGTGAACGTGGCCAAGGGCGGCACGGTGCCAATGACAGGAAAAGTCGAGACCGCCAATGGCAGTGATTGGCTCACGTTCACGTTTACCGCGCCGGCAGCTCTCGGCCAAGCCTACGCGCCGAAGATCGAGATCACGAACAATCCTGGCAGCCAATATGCAATGGACGTCCTTTCGGATTGCTCGTCCGCTGCGACATGCAATGGCAACGGCGGTATGGGCGGATTGACGGGCACCAACGTCAACACCTGGCAACTCAATTACCAATACAACCAGGCTGGCAGCCCGCAGGGACCCTGGTCGGATGCGAACGTAAAGGTCACGTCGGTCAAGGTCCGCGTCTACCGCAAGCTCGGCGACGCTCCGCAGTGCGCTGCCTACACGGTGACCGCGACGAATCCGTAGTTCTCTCGCCTTCGCTCATCTCGTTTCACGCCATCGGGGATCGTCCACAACCCGCTCAATCGTGTTACCGTTGGTTGCCCGTTCGGCGAGTTTGGTCTCACTCTACTCGAAATATCAAACGGGGCGTCCCTGGAAAAACGGGGGTCATCGAAAAATGCACGCGGAGAACGTTTCATGGACGAATTAGATAATCTACGCAAATTGATTATCGAGGCATTCGCGGATGTCGAGCCGCCGCCGTACTGGGCGATCGTCGACAGCATGGAAGGAAGTGAGCCGTATGAGACCCAGGAAGCATTCAAGGACAAAACCGACTGGACCAAATTGGACGCCGACTGGCTCGACCGTGCACCTACGGGCGGCGGGGATGCATTGAGCTTTTTCTCGGATGAAGCGTTCCGGTACTACCTCCCGGCGTACATGATTGCTGCTGCGGAGGGCAAGTTCGAACGTGTCGAGCCAACATTCCACCTTTACCATGGCCTCGTCAAAAAATCATGTGAGGAAAAGGTGAATCCACGGCGGTATGGTGATCGCACGTGGCACGACGAGGCCCTTCATCAATTTTCGGTGTTCACGCCGCGACAATGCAGCGCGATTTTGGCTTATCTGCGTTACGAGGCGGATCGTGACGAAATCAAGAAGCCATCTATCGACGAGGCGATTGCGAGTTATTGGGGCGCGCGAGCGGGTTAACGCACGTCATTTGCCGGGACAGCGATCTTGGTGCTTCCTTTTCGCGGCGATCCTTTCCTGGCAGAACGTTTTCCCTTCCTCGAGGTTGTTTACCTGCTGCGTGTGTCCGTCGTTGCCTCCACCGAAACACTCGGTGTTGATGTTTTCGCGCGCGATGATGGCGTCCCTGAATCGTTGAACCTTTTCCGTCATGATCTCGATGGTATCCGGTGGCGAGCTGCATTTCTTTACCAGGTTTTTGGCAGCTTTCACGGCATCCTGAAGTAGTCGATGTCGTTCGGTCGTGCACTTGCCCGGCGGAGGCAAATCCTCCGCCGACTGTGCCGGTGCCTCGATAGGCGCGAAAAACGTTACGACCGTAGCGCCAACCCATGCCATATCGACAACCCGCTGCGTGATCGACTTGCGAACCATTGGCCTCTCCTTGTACGTACGTTATGTAATAGCCGGACAAATGAGACAATGCTGCGCACCAGCTTTCACGTCAAGAAGCTTCCAGAACGCTATGACATAGGCTGTCTGATCGGCGTCGCATTCTCCGGCGCCAGACCTCCGCGGCCCCCGCGCACCCGTTCCGTTACTTTCGCTTCGCCTCCGCGGCCACCGCGCGCCAGTTCCGTCACTTTCGCCTCGCCTCCGCAGCAGCCGCGCCCATGTTTCGTTACTTTCGCTTCGCCTCTGCGGCGCCCGAAAACACGCTCCGAACTTCACGGAACACCGTCGCGACCGTCGCTCTGGACAACCGCTGAGCACGCCGTGTATGCTCGCCACCCGCGCCGACGCCTCGGCACGAACGGAAGGACATTTCGAGTGACCAAGAAATCAAAACAAGTCGACAATCGCCTGCAATCAAGCGCTCATGTCATCACCGCCGCCACGACCCATCGTACGGAGATGGCCGAAGCGCTCTCCGCGCGAGCGATTCAAGTGCAGGGCGCGAACACCTTGGTCACCAAGGAAGTCATTTTGACGGTCTTCGATTTCCTTACCGATACGCTGGGTCAATCGGCTCAATCCATGGACGAGGCCGAATTGCGTCTCGTCGCCGAAAAGGCCGACGATGTTGGCTTGCGCGAAGATCGCGATTCCAAAACCGCCAGCTTGCTCGCCGCGTGCGTGCGCGTACGCTCGATGGTCATCGACGCTCTTGGCCCCACGGCATTGAAGACGTATGGGCTCACGGGTGACACGCCTCGTATTCCGACGCAATTGGCCAGTCACGCGCGCACCGTCGTCAAGCTATTGCAAGAAGCCCCATTTACGGTCACCGTCGACGGCGTTTCTTTCGATAGCGCCGCCATGGCCTCCACGCTGCAAGCCAAAGCCGCGGCGGTCGAAAAGACGCTCACCGACATGCAGCGCGAAGAGCAAGAATTAAGTAATGAGCTGGGCAAACGCGATGCCGCAATCGATGCTTGGACCGAGCGTCATCAAGGGGTTGCCTATACGTTGGTGGGGCTATTTCGATTGGCGGGGCGAAAAGACTTGTCCGAGCGCGTGAGGCCGTCGGCCAGAATGCTGGCGGGCGAAGATGTCGCGCCCGTCGAAACGCCGAAATAAACCGCAAGCAGAACGCAGAGCGGAGAGAGTGTTAGCTCAGTGAAAATGAAGACGCCGTCCTGAACGAATCGGGTCGGCGTTTTCCTGGTTGAACCGACTTCAATACTGCGTCGAGCATTGCGTTTGAAATCCACTTACATACCCTCGTGCTCGATGGCGTGTACGTGAAAAACGACAATGGTGAGCTATGATTCTTATGTTTGCCCAAGCCGTTGGAGAATGAAGTACGAGGGGCCAGTTGCTCGGGTGTTGCGGCATTCGCCACGCCGTGATACACGCTGCGTAGAGGTAAGGGAAAGCGATGAAATACTTCACGACCACCCACAGCTCGCTCGAAGAGGTCTTCGGCGCCGACAAGACCTACGCGGTCCCTGCCTACCAGCGCCCATACTCGTGGCGATCCATCGGCAAGACCGATCAGAACAATCAGGTCAATCGAATGTGGGATGACCTCTGGGGCTTCTTCATTGATGCTGACAGCGAAAAGGAGTACTTTTTCGGCTCGATGGTCGTCATCCAGAAGGAGGCGCGCGTATTCGACGTGGTGGACGGACAGCAGCGGCTCACCACACTCGCGCTCTTGTTCGGTGCGATGCGCTGTTTCATGGAGAAGCATTGCAAGGAGAAGGAGCTCGAGTCCTTCCGAAACGACTCGCTCTCCACGCTGGGAAAGCTCTTGTATAACTCCTCCGGCGTCGCACTGACTCAAACACTCAAGGTCAAGATTCTACGCGCGACTGGCTACGACTATAATGACGTATTAGCGCGTGCGGTGAAATGCGAACCGGCATCGACGATAAAAGATCCGCAGTACGAGGAGATCGCGGACCGATACTTCGAGAATCGAGACTACCTTCGCGACCGTCTCGAGGCCACGTTCTTGACGGATGGTGTATTCACGATCGCTAACGCAGAGCAGTTCAATAAGTTTTTTTCATTTCTGTACGTGCGTGTGGCCATCGTCCTCATCACGACGACGAGTTTCGAGACCGCGTTCTTGATCTTCGAAACGCTCAACAACCGTGGGCTCCCCCTTTCGAACGTGGATCTGCTGAGAAATTTCCTCCTGGAGGAACTCAGTGAAGCGAAGGAGCCGGACGTAGCCGCTATGTGGACCACGCTGGAGAAAGACGCACTCACGGAAGAGTTCATGGGCCGATGGGTGGAGAGTTGGCGGGGGCAACAGCAGCGGTCGTCCGCATTCAATGATTTGATCAAGGTTTACGACGGCGACGCGAGGTTCCAGGGTATCCCTGGCAAATCGAAGGCAAGAAAGTTTTACGAGACGATCCACCGCGATCTGCGCTACTACAGCTTCATTGCTGAGCCACTCGCTCGCGTGGACAATCTTGCCATTCGAAACAAGATCAGGTTTCTCCGAGTCGCGGGGAATGAGCGCTACAGCTCGAATCTCATGCTCGCACTATTCCGGTACCTCGATTACGATGGCACAGAGAGCGCTACGGCGCTTGATTTCCTGCGTACCTATCAGCGCTGGCTGGTTCACGTGCTCCTCTCCCCGAGTATGCGTTTCTCCAACAGCAACATTTACACGTCGATTGGTCTTATTCGTGCTGGGGACATCGAGGGCGCCAAGGCCGTGTTCTCGCTGGGTGTGGACGATGCGGCCAAGCTCTCCATCTATCTCGGCGACGAAGTCCGCGACAATGGTACAGCGAAGCTCCTCCTCGCGGAATACGTGTGGCACGAAGAAACCCAAGTGCACGATGTCGCAATCCAGGAGCTGCGGTGGCCGGAAGCATCGTTGGAGCACATCATTCCGCAAAACCCGGACGCGAAGAGTAACTGGGGCAAGGATTTTTCGAAGGCTTTTCGCAATCACTTCACGTATCGCCTCGGCAACATGACCCTCATCACCCACAAGATGAACTCGTCCGCCAAGAATTACGAATTCGTGAAAAAGAGGGAGCACTACAATAAAACAATCCTCCAGCTCACGAAGGAACTCGCCGCCTTAGACTCGCTCACCCCGCAGTACATCGAACAGCGTCACGCGCGCATCGTTAATGGCCTGTGCGCGTCGCTCGGGCTGGTCTGACGTAAAAGATCTAAACTTCGGGAACTTTCTGCGATCCTCGGCATCCAGCACGCGGCGGATCGCAGAGTTCCCTTTGCGGTCCAGGAAGGTTTTCATGAAACGCTCTCGCCTTTTCGTCTCGGCTTTGGCCCTCGGCATGCTCCTGCAAACGTCCGCGTGCGCGTGGACGACGAGCGACCCGCCAGCGAGCGACACCACCGCTGACTTTGCCGAGACAAACCAATCTGCCCCGAGCGTTTCTCCCCTCGCGACATTCGATCCCCCAGAAGAAGCAGTACCGCCGGCACCTCCAACCGCGCGTGGATTCGGCACCGTAACTGGACGCCGTCCCGCTTCGTCCGCTGTCGTTCCGGGCATTCGTCTGGTGAATCATGCCGTTCGCGTCTCGATTCACGATGGTTTTGCCCGCACCGAAATCGAAGAAGAATTCGCCAATGACACCGATGTGGTGCTCGAAGGACGTTACGTCTTTCCTTTGCCGCCCGGCTCGAGCCTTTCACGCCTCGGTTTGTGGGTCGAAAACGAACTCGTCATCGGCGAAATGGTCGAACGAGAGCGCGCCGCGCGCATTTTTCAAGGCATCGTCGATGATGTCGTACGCCCACGCGATCCAGCGCTTTTGGAATGGGCCGGCGGCAGCACATTTTCCCTCAAAATATTTCCGATGCCTGCGAAAAAGACGCGCAAAGTCCTGCTCGCGTACGACGAAGTATTGCCCGTCGTCAATGGCCGCGTCCGGTACACCTATCCACTTTCATTGGGTCCCGATCGTGCCACCAAAATGGATTCTTTCCGTTTGCACGTGACCATCGATGACGTTGGAGCGAATGCAGCGGAAGCTAAAATCACTGGACACACCGCTTCTTTGCGCTCGGAAAATGGAAAGCTCCTCGCCGACTTCAGTGCCAATACGTTCGTTCCCGAAGGTGATTTCGTTCTCGATTATCCTCGCCGGGAAACCGAAACCGTTCCCGTTGCCGTCGAAGGTGCGAGCGGTCGTGGCGGTTTCTTTTCCGTGCGTATTGCAGTCCCCGCTCCTGTCGAGATATCTTCGGCCGCCGTACGAAATGAAAAGGTCATCGTGCTCGATGCGAGCCACGGCATGACCGAAACGGGGTTTGCCTCTGAAATCACCGTGGCCAAAGAAATCCTTCGCCGATTGCGTCCCGATGACCGATTCGCCGTGATGCTTTGCGACAGCGCGTGTGCGTCGTTCCCCGAACGAGGATTGGCGGCGAATTCATCCGCAACCATTGCTGACGCGTTTCGGTTCTTGAAGGAACATACGATTGGTGGATCCAGCGACATTGCGTATGCGCTCGCGAGCGCTTTGCAACGCCTGAGCGAGCCACAACATGGGCAAGTGGTTTATCTCGGGGATGGCACGCCGTCGGCGGGCGAATTGAAAGTCGACACCATTGCCGAGCGAGTGCGTCCGGTTTTGGTGGACAAACGAGCTGAATTGCGTTTGGTCGGAGCAGGTGCTTCCATCGATGAAGTCGTTATGCTCGGGCTTGCGGAGACTCTTTCCGCTTCGTACGAGCGTTTGTCCACGGGCGAGCAGATTGGTAAACGAGCGCGAGATATTGCCACAAACTTGGACAAACCGCTGCTCACCGGCGCAAAACTCGAATTGCCGGCCGGGTTTGTCGACGTCATTCCCAGCACGCTACCCGCATTACGCGCAGGTGAAGAGCTGGTCGTGGTGGGTAAACTCGAGGGCGCGACTGGCTCCGAGCGCGAGACGATCAAGCTCGCTGGCCAATTCGGTGCAGAAGCTGCCACGTGGACCAAATCGCTCTCGTTCTCGAATGCGCCGGTGGAAAACCGCAATATGCTGGGGAGGCGCTGGGCCACCGCGCGTATCGAACAGCTCGAACGGCGCAAAGACGAGCCATCCACGAAAGAAATCGTGGGCCTATCCATCAAGCATCACGTCATGAGTCGCCACACGTCGCTCATCGTGCTCGAAAACGATCGCATGTTTGCGGCATTTGGCATTCCTCGGACGCAAGGCAATAGCGGAATGTCTGCTGCTGCGGAAATGGGCGCCGCGGCGTCTCCGTTTGGTGATTCGATTGGCGATTCATTCGGCGCGGGTGGCTTAGGTTTGTCGGGTACGGGCAACGGCGGTGGCGGTCAAGGATTCGGGGCGGGCATTGCCTCCGGCTCCGGCATCGGCAC
>CAZETM010000040.1:0-26909 GCA_964514885.1 uncultured Polyangium sp.
GGCAAGTGCTAGCGACTTAATGTCCCGTCCGCGGGACGAAATGAAAAACGCCCGCAACAGAAATGGTTTTTCCGTAACGGGCGTTTGGAGTTTGTCGCGGACGATTACTTGAGCAACTGCATGAGCGTCGCAGCCATGTCGGCAGGGGTCGGAGCCACTGCGACACCGGCGTCTTCGAGCGCTTCGATCTTTTCAGCAGCCGTTCCTTTGCCGCCAGAAATAATCGCGCCTGCATGGCCCATACGCTTGCCAGGAGGCGCCGCGCGGCCAGCAATCAGCGCCGCGACGGGCTTCTTCATGTTGGCTTTGATCCACGCAGCCGCCTTTTGCTCGGCTCCGCCACCAATCTCGCCAATCATGATCACGCCGTGCGTGTTCGGGTCCTCATTGAACAATTCCAGCACGTCGATGAAGTCCATACCCGCGACCGGGTCGCCACCAATTCCGACGCACGACGATTGCCCAATGCCAAGCGCCGACAATTGCCCGACGGCTTCGTACGTCAGCGTGCCCGACTTGGAGAGCACGCCAATATGCCCAGGCTTGTGGATATGCCCCGGCATGATCCCGATCTTGCATTCGCCAGGCGTAATGATTCCGGGGCAGTTCGGCCCGATCAAACGCGTGGGTTTGCCCTCGAGGTACCGACGAACCCTGACCATATCGAGGACCGGAATGCCCTCGGTGATGCAAATGACCAGGCGGCAGCCCGCATCGACGGCTTCCGCAATCGCGTCGGCAGCGCCCACGGGCGGCACGAAAATGCAAGAAACGTCGGCGCCTTCATTACGAACGGCATGCTCGACCGTATCGAACATCGGCACGCTGTTCTCGAACTTCTGACCAGCTCGGCCAGGCGTTACGCCGGCGACGATTTTGGTGCCATAGGCCAAACACGCCCGGGCATGTTGCGAGCCGTATTCGCCGGTAATGCCCTGAATGACGACTCGCGTATCTTTATTGACGAGGATGCTCATCGCTATCGAATCCTTGTTTGTCCGGTCGCCTTCAGGCAGCCGCGTTGGGTTTTACCGCGGCAACGATCTTTTGCGCGCCGTCCGCCATCGATGAGGCGCTTTGAATGGTCAATCCGCTTTCGTCGAGGATCTTGCGACCTGCATCGACATTCGTGCCTTCCAGACGCACCACCAGCGGAACCGTCAAACCAAGCTCTTTCGTCGCGGCCACGATACCCGCCGCAACCACGTCGCAACGCATGATGCCACCGAAGATATTGACGAATACCCCTTTGACCTTGTCGCTTTGCAAGATCATCTGGAACGCCTGCTTCACCTGCTCCTGCGTCGCGCCACCGCCAACATCCAGGAAGTTCGCCGGACGACCACCATAATGCATGATGATATCCATCGTGCCCATCGCCAGACCCGCGCCATTGACCAAACAGCCAATGTCGCCATCGAGCGAAACGTACGAAATGCCCACGCGCTTGGCTTCCAGCTCCGTCGGGTCTTCTTCGTCCACGTCGCGAAGTTTTTCCCATTCCGGGTGACGCAATTCCGCGTTGTCGTCCATCGTTATTTTGCCGTCGAGCGCAATGACGTCGCCCTTCTTCGACACGATGAGCGGATTGATTTCGATCATCGAGCAATCCTCGGCCAAGAAACACTTGTACAGCTTGTCGACGAGCGACACGAACTGCTTGAGCTGTTCTTTTTGCCCGAGGCCCAATTCATAAGCGAGTTTGCGCGCTTGAAATGGCGCCAAGCCCAGGACCGGATCGATGTGCAACGTGTGGATCTTCTCCGGCGTCTCGTGTGCGACTTTCTCGATGTCCATTCCGCCTTCGCGCGAGCCCATGATGGCGATGCGGCGGCGATCACGATCGAGCAGGAGCGCGAGATAAAGCTCGCGTTCGATTTCAGCACCTTGCTCGATGTACAGACGCCGAACTTTTTGACCAGCCGGACCGGTTTGGATGGTGACCAGTTGCATGCCAAGTATTTTTTCGGCAAGCTCCCGGGCTTCTGCAGCACCACCCTTGGCCACTTTGACACCGCCGCCTTTACCGCGACCACCCGCGTGGATCTGCGCTTTTACGACGACAACCGGGCTTCCCGTCGCCTCAATGAGTCGCTTGGCAGCGGCTTCCGCCTCGTCGACGGAGAAGGCCGGCTCACCCTTCGGTACGGGGATTCCGTAACGAGCGAAGATTTGCTTTGCTTGATACTCGTGGATTTTCATGCGAGGGCCGGCAAGGTATCACCAGATGCGACCCGCATGCGATCGAAAATGAGTTTCTGCCTCACCCCTGGCCCCTCTCCACTGTCGCGGCTACGCCGCTCCGCGGAGAGGTGAGGAGCGATAGTGCGCGAAATTCATACGCGACCCCATCTGCTTGTTCTGCTGCTCACGGCAGGTTGCGGCGGGCAGACCGAGCCGCTTGCTCGCGAAGCTGCCCGGCCCATACCCAAGCCCACGATCACCGCAAAGCCCGTGTTCGATGCTGGAACTGCCGATGCGGGCGACGCGGGCGACGAGCAAAGTCTTGTGCCCGTGGAAACTCAAAAAGGCCCTTGTCCCTCTGACATGGCCTACGTCGACACGACGTATTGCCCCGAGCCCGAGCTGAATTGCCTTCAAAAAGCGTTCAACAAAGCCAACAAGATCATGATTTGCAAGGAGTTCGCCAAGGAAGAACAACGCTGCAAAACCGATCTACGGCGACAACGCTACTGCATCGATCGGTTCGAATATCCAAACCGCGAAGGCGCTCATCCGCCAGTCATGGTCGACTGGTACGACGCTTTGGGGATGTGCCAAGAACAAGGCAAACGCTTGTGCTGGGAGAGCGAATGGGTTTCGGCATGCGAAGGCTCCGACAAGAAGCCATTTCCTTATGGCTACAAACGAGATCCCGCGGTCTGCAATATCGACAATCCGTGGCTTCAACCCACGCTCGAAAAAATCTACTCGCGTGACAAAACCATCCAAGAACCCGCGCTTTTCAACCTAGATCAAAGCGTTTCGAGCGGCGAAAGACCAGGGTGCAAAAGCGACTTCGGCGTCTATGACCAAACAGGCAACCTCGATGAATGGGTCAATGCCGAAAAGAGCTATCCCAAGTCGAAGTGGGCGGGGCTCAAAGGCGGCGCCTGGGGACACGTGCGTAACGCATGTCGTCCGATGACCGTGAGCCACGAACCGAGTTTCACCTATTATTTCGTGTCGTTTCGTTGCTGTGCCGATGCGGCTCCCGATCCGGCTGCCGATGCCGATCCAAAGCTCTGGCGGCCGCCCGCTCAACCCAATCATCAAAAGCCCGGAGCCCTTTCCAAAGGTTGGACCCCGAAAACGCGCGCCCCGCATCAGCCAGCGGCCCAGCGCCCTTGACATTCGTCAGCCGCTTTGACCAGCTATTCAAAGCTTCCATTACGCGGTCGAACCACCGTATCTTTCGCACTTAGACAGCGTCCGAGACAAACGGCTCCGAATGATCCCCGAATTCCCAGGTTGTAGCATCGTCGCCACGCTCGCTGAGGATGCTCGGTTCGTTCTCTACCGAGGGCATCTCGAAGACGGCACGTCGGTGCTCATCGAGGCTACGCGCTCGCGTGCTCGAAGCGACGATCGCGCCCGTTTGCGACGCGCGCATGCGATCGGCAAAGAGCTTGGTGAAGCGATCACGCCACGCGCGATCGGGTTCGTCGAACATGCAGATTCGTTCGGGGTGATGCGCGAAGATCCAGGTGGCAGGACGCTCGCGGAGATCCTAGCGACCGATCGTTTGTCGCTGGAAGTGGCCCTTGGATACGCAGCATCGGTGGCTCGTGCGCTCGCAATTATTGCCGCACAAGGCGTCGTGCATCGCGACCTGACCCCGAAAAGCTTGCTGATTCGCGAGCGCGATAACTCGGTGTTTCTGCTGCATTTCATGTGTGCAGGTCGCTCGGGTGATGAATCGCTACGCACGCCCAATCCCGACGCGCCCGAAGGCACGCTGGTGTACATGGCGCCCGAGCAGACTGGCCGGACAAACCGTCCCGTCGATCATCGAGCCGACTTCTATGCGCTCGGTGCCGTGCTCTACGAAATGCTCACGGGGTTTCCTCCGTTCACCTCGCAAGAACCGATGGCGCTCGTGCACGCGCATCTCGCACGAGCACCCAAACCGCCGCATGAGTTGGAGCCGAACGTGCCTCCGGCCGTGTCGCGAATCGTGCTCAAGCTGCTCGCAAAAAGCGCTGATGATCGCTACCAAAGCGCGCGCGGAGTCGCTGCCGACATCGCGATGTGCATCGAGCGCTTACGCGTGTCGGGTCGTGTCGATCCGTTCCCGCTCGGTGGTCAAGATCGTCCGACGATGCTCACGTCTGCCGTGCGTTTGTACGGACGCGATGCGGAGCGCGAAACCCTTGCTGCAGCGGTCGATCGTGCACGACGTGGTGGTCGCGAAATGTTCGCGATTCAAGGCGCCGAGGGCATGGGCAAGACCGCGCTCGTCGTCGACATGTCGGCGCGAATTCCTGCCGATGATGCGTACGTCGCGGCCGGTAAGTTCGATCAAATCGGTCAGAACATGCCGTTCGCTGGCATCGGTCATGCGCTCGGAGAGCTGGTGCGTGCAGCGCTTGCGGAGCCCGAGAGCGAGCTGTCGCGAATTCGTACCGAGCTCGATTCAGCGCTCGGGCCGAACGTCGAACTCGTCGCGCGTGTCGTGCCTGAACTCGCGCTTCTTTTCGCGCCCACGGGAGCTGCTCCGGATCTCGGACCGCTCGAGTCGCAGAATCGTTTTTCGATCGTCGTGCAGCGGTTCATCTCCGTGTTCACGCGACGTCGTCCGGTGCTCTTGTTCCTCGACGACTTGCAGTGGGCCGACCCTGCGTCGCTCAAGCTGCTGAAGGATTTGCTCGGTGATTCGCAAGGCGCGTATCTGCTTGTCATCACGGCATTTCGTGGTCGTGACGATGGCGAAGCGTGGGGTCCGATTCGGCGCATGCTCGACGAGTTGCAGTGGCTCAACGTGCCCGTCACGGAGTTGGAATTGCGACCGCTGCGTCCGTCGGATGTGCGCAGCATGCTCGCAGGATTGCTCGGGTGTGACGCGGCCGAGGTCGAGTCGCTCGGCGTTCTTTTGTGGAGCAAGACGGGCGGAAATCCATTCTTCGTGCGGCAGATTCTCGGCACGTTGGTGCGCGATGGGCTCGTCGATGTCGATGCTGCAACGGGTGCAGTTTATTGCGACGAAGAGCGAGTCGAAGGGTCGATCACCGACGACATCGTCACGTTGCTTTTGGAGAAAATTGGCGACCTCGCTCCCGCCTCGCGTCATGCGCTCGTGCGAGCTGCGTGTTTCGGTCACGAGTTCCGCCTCGAAGCGCTTGCGGGCCTTTGTGAGCGTACGCCGGCGGAGCTGCGAGGTGATCTCGGTGCAGCGGTAGCCGAGGGGCTCGTGCTTCCTGTGCGTACGCGGAGTGTGCCGGTTCGTCCGGGCGAACCACGACCGGCGGGGCCGCGCGCGTATCGTTTCTCGCACGACAAGGTGCAGCAAGCTGCGTATTCGCTGCTGCCTGCGGACGAAGTTCCCGCACTGCATTTGGCGATCAGCAGACGCTTGCGTGCAGAGAGCAATGCCGAAGCGGATCGTCCGTTCGAGGTGCTCTTTCATGCGAGTCGTGGCGCATCGGCGATGACGGATCCGGACGAGCGCGTCGACGTGGCGCGTTTCGCACTCGAAGGTGGTCAGAAGGCTCGAGGCGCTGCGGCGTACGAAGCGGCTGCGGACTACTTCGCGACGGGCATCAGGCTGCTCGGCGATCATGGCTGGGAGCAAGAGCCGGTGCTCATGTTTCAGCTCGCGTGGGGTGCTGCCGCGTGTGCGTATCTCACGGGCAAGTTCGACGAAGCCGAGAAGCTTTTTGCGCTCTTGCGATCGAACGCGGCATCGCCGCTCGACAGGGCGAGTGTTCGCGATCTCGAGACCGTTCTGTACGTGACCATGGGTCGGTTCACGGACGCGGTGCGCGTGGGTTGTGAAGGCTTGCGAATGCTTGGCGAGTTGTCGCTAGACAAGCCGGATCGTCATGCAGCGTTTGCCGAGGAACGAGCGAAGATCGACGAGCTTTTGTCGGCGCGACGAGCCGAGTCGATGGTGGACGTGCGGACGCTCGAGGATCCGAACCAGCGCGCGATTTTGCGCACGTTGATTCACTTGGTTCCTGCGGCGTATGCGACCGATCCTGCACTGCTTTTCCTGGTCGCTGCGCGTATGGTGCGCACGACGTTGGAAGGTGGTCCGACCGAGGACAGTGCGTTCGCGTTTGCCGTCTACGGCATGACGCTCACGGCGATGCAGCGATACGAAGAAGCCTTTCACATGGGCGAGCTTGCGCTGCGGCTTTTCGAGCGTTTTCCGGCTCCGTCGCTCGCTTGCAAAGTGCATCTGTGCGTCGGCGGCAACTTGCATTTTTATCGTCGGCCGCTCGCTGCAAGTTTGCCGTACCTCGAACGAGCGCAGCGTGAAGGTTTGGCGACGGGTGACTTCCCGTTTGTCTCGTACACATGCTTCACCATCACGCAGATGCGTCTGGGGATGGGCGAAGATTTGTGCGCGTTGGAAGCGGAGATCGAAGGGTTTCTGCTGCTCATGCAGAAGACGCGCGACCTCATGTCCGAGGCGCATTTGCGGGTCGCGTATCAGCTCGTGAGGTGTTTGCGCGGACGAACGCGAGGCAACACGACGTTGTCGGATCGGGACTTCGACGAAGTGGCGTTCGAGGCTTCGCTGCGCGAGAAGAACCTGCCGTACGTGGCGAGTTATTTCCACGCCGTGCGTCTCGAGCTGGCGGTGTTGTTTGGCGATTTCGCGATGGCCGAGCGGTGCGTGGCCGAGGTAGACCGATATATCGACGTTGCCGTTGCGCAATACTTTTCCACGGGCGTGATGTTCCGCAGTGCATACGTGGCGGCAGTGTTATTGAAGAAAGGCTCGTCCGAGGAGCAAGCCAAGCGATTGGAAGATTATTTGCGTCGCGAGTCGAAGCTCGTGGCGCTTGCGGAGAGTTGTCCGCAGAACTTCCGGCACCGTTTGGATTTGGTTCGTGCCGAGCATGCGCGTGCCGAGGGTCGAGATGCCGAAGCGCTCGATTTGTTCGATGCGGCCATCGAGGGTGCGTCCCAGAATGGGTTTGTCAAGGACGAAGCATTTGCGATGGAGCGAGCAGCCGAGCATCATCGGGCGCGAGGTCGTAAGCGTTTGGCGCGGTCATACGTGCTGGAAACGCGAACGGTATTTGCCAGGTGGGGCGCGATAGCGAAGAAGGAGCACTTGTCGGGGTGCTTTGCAGATTTATGGGGCGATGAAGATCCGCCTTGGGACAGGCCGGCGCAAAGCTCGCGAGTCGATAAAAACTTTGCGGTGCTGGATACTGCGACGGTGATTCACGCGGCGCAAGCGATTGCGGGCGAAATACTTTTGGAACGCGTTTTGGTGCGCGTCGTTCGAGCGGTAATCGAGAGTGCGGGCGCGGATCGGGGAATGTTATTGATTGATCGTGGGGGTCGGCTTTGGGTCGACGTCACGATGCAGGTCGATCCGGAGCGCATTGAAACCGAAACGAGCGTTTTGGCGGAGGAATACGAAGAGCTTCCGGTATCGATTGTCGAATACGTGAGGCGGACTCGCGAGCCATTGGTCATGGGCGATGCGCGGGCGGATCGTCGATTCGCGAAGGATCGGTACATGATCCATTATTCGCCCCGGTCGATTCTGTGTACGCCGATGTTGCACAAGGGCAAACTGGTTGGCATTATTTATTTGGAGCACGCATCGGCAAACGAAGCGTTCGTCCCGGCACGTTTATCATTGATTGAATTCTTGGCGGCACAAGCCGCGGCGGCGGTGGAAAGCGCATTGCTTTACGCTGAAGTTCAACGGGTGACCGACGAATTGAAGCGGTCGAACGAGGGGCTGGAGGCGGAGGTCGCCAAGCGGACGAAAGAGGCGCGCGATACGGCGGACATGCTGCGTGTGGAGCTGGAGCAGCGAGCGATTACCGAAGTCGAGCGGGAGGCATTGCAACTGCGGATCATCGAGGCACAACGCGAGCGATTGGCGGAATTGTCGACGCCGATCATTCCGATCAGCGATGACGTGGTGGTCATGCCCTTGATTGGGACGATGGACGAAGCGCGAGCGGGCGAGGTGATGCAGGCGGCACTGCGTGGGGCCTCGGAGCGTCCGGTGAAAGCGGTGATCTTGGACGTGACGGGCGTGCGTAATGGCGATGCGCAGGTAGCGGATGCATTGGTGCGGACGGCATCGGCATTGCGACTGCTTGGAGCGCAGGCGATATTGACGGGGGTGCGCGCGGACGTGGCGCGTAGTTTGATGGAGAGCGGTACGGAATTGTCGGGGCTGGTGACGAAGAGCAGCTTGCAGGCGGGGATCGAGTTTGCGTTGGGGAGGAAGCGGGGGCGGTAAGTGCGAGGCGATTACTCGTCGGCGACGACTTCCTCAGCGGAGTGGGCATCGAGGATGCGGAGGGCGAAGCGCTCGAGCGTGCTCGAGTCGGCTTTTTCTAAATTAAAGAGCGACCGGACTCTACAAAAGAGCGACCGGACTCTACAAACGTGCAATCGTATTGCAGGGACACTAGCTCAACAACTCGGCCAAGCTTAGTGGTTGCTCGTCGGGCGAAACCTCGTGAATAGAGGGTTCGATATGAGCCCCGACGTACATGCCTTGCTTGTCCAAATGGTCGTTCTGCCAACCCTTGTCGTTCTGATACCGTTTGCTAACAAATTTCCAATTGCGGAAATTATGATGCAACAAATTGGATTGATCACCATCCTTGCCAGTATTCTCAAACCAGTTGAAGGCATTTGAATTTCTTTGGTTGTGATCCACTTGCCGTAAGCTGTCATAAACAAACTTCGCGAATGCTTGGCGAAGTTTTTGCTTTGGGCTGATCTTCTTGTGGTCGGGTTGGCGCCGCAGATGCATCTTGTTTCCGTGGGAGCCGGCGGCACCAATGATGAGGTCGCATATTTGAATACGCGGAACCCGACGACTATCCACGAATGTGGTTCGCACATCCAGATCGGGCCTGCTGAGGGTAATCGGCAACCTCTTGACGAATTCGATCAGCCTATCCTTGTGATGCTGACTCGAGTGGGTGTCTAGTCGGATTAGAATCTCGGTGTTTCCACCTCCCGCCACGGGTAGATGCCGAAGACCGAACGCGTGCTTGATAAACTGGTAACAGAGTTTGAACTGCACATCCAAATCAGATTGGAGTGCTTCGCCAGGCTCCGGGACACGCACAAATGCACGGTCGCAATGCATTTGACGGAATTTAACCTCACCGCTATTCAGATGGCGACATAGGCATTCTACAAGCTCTCGGTAAAGCTCGTACGTCCTTTCCGTTAAATTGCTCCACTTCACTTCGCCAGCCGCCCTGTGTTTGGACATAATGCCGCGAAGATCGGTATCAAGTCGATCAACGGCCGCGCTCCGACCAAAGATGCCGCCATAGAAGCAGTGGTACCGGCCCCTAGGTTCCCCGCCATGGGTCCAAGCTTCGTCAGCGTATAGTTCGTAGCGTGACATAAAAAAAGACCCTAGCTCCTTGTAGCTTTGCAGCTGCGCCGCACACCCAGAGATGTGAAGCTTAGGAGCTAGAGTCCGCTTCCGAAGATACGCATGGGCGTGGACGAGTGTCAATAACTTTTTTGGTCGAGTCGGCAGATTTCCGTCACGGATCGCTTTGCAACGCTTGCAATCCGTCGAGCAACGTAACGCGCCCGTCATTTCCACGCGTGCAAAGCGCTTCGTCGACGTCCGGGAGGCGTTTGCAATCGTGCCCATCGACTCCCGGACGGTTCGGAAGCGGTTTTCATCGGCTACGAAATGGGTTCCGGGGCGTCCGGGAGGGCTTCGCCACGCTTGCAATGGCTTCCGTGGCGATCAGGATGGCGATTTCCACGGTGGCCGAGGGCTCCGGGGAGCGCGAAGCGGCCAAATCGTGCGGTAGAAGTCAGGTTTCGGTGGTTGCCGGAGCAGCTTCGTCCGAGCTTTCGGTCGTTGATTTGCGGCTTTCCACACGGAAGAACTGATTCGGCCAATCGCGGGGCAGGCCATTTTCACGAGCGCGCGCGGAGAGCGCGTCGAATAGACCGTCACGCTCGCGGGTCAAGTCTTCGGCCATTTCCTCTCGCCCAATACGAGCGGATCCACGCACCATGGCGGCGCTTCGAGTTTGATCGAGCGCATTGCTTCCAGCAGTCGACCACGTATTCAATGCATGACGGTGTTTGTCGAGGACTGCGTCGTTGACGTTCGGGCCGAGCCATCCTTTGACGGTTTGGACTTGTTTATCGAAACGCGTTTTGACAAAGCGGCTTACGGGGACCGAAAAGAATTGAGTCCATCGGGGCGATTGCCGATTTTTCTCGACAGCGAGGAAAAGGTCGTCGCCGAATGCGGTGCAACCGCCATCCAAATGATGATTGGTAATGACTCGGGCGGCCGAGGCGTCGGTTTCGGCAATGCGAGCAGCGCGGTCTTTGTCGCGTGCGGATTGCACGATGGCGAGCCAATCGTCGGTCATGTCGAGCAAATCAAGGGCATCGGGGTCGGCTTTTAATGCCGCGCGAGAGAAAAAGACTTCGTCTTCGGCGTCATCGAAGGTGATGTCCAGCGGCAACTTGCGAATGGCAGGCATGCAGGCACCTCAGTGGAAAGATGGGCTGCGATGATAGCGTGGACAGTGAGCGGGGTGTCAAGGGGAATCGACGGGAGGGTAGATTCTGCGTTTGTAACCGGATGTGCACGGATCTACCGGCCGGCGAGAATTTGTGCTACTGGCCAGGAATGGCCGGACCTTGGAGTTCGAGCGGCACTACGAGCGAGACGCGGAGGGCTTCGATGCAGAGGGGCGTCGACAACGCATCGAATACGGTGATACCATCACGTCTGCGAAAGTCGGCCAATCCAATCTGTAACTATGGCAAGCCATCATGCTCGTTGCTCCCGCCAATCCCGATCTCGCCGTTCCGCTCTCGAGCGAGCTCGACGACGACAATGCTGTCCCGTATTTCCTCTGGGACGAACCCTTGACGGTGGCCGAATTTCGGCACCGGTTGGCAAATGCGTCGCAACCCGAGCGCAATCGACTTCTGGGCCTGCTGCTGCGCGAAGCACGCGACCCTGACGTTTGGCGTTTTACGACCCCCGAAGAAGTCGACGCGCGATTTGAGGCCATTGCCAAGCACCTCGGGCGGCGAAAACGGTTTTGGATGTTTCTGTTGAATGAATGGCGGAAGGAGGGGCTTCTTGGTAAAAAGTCAGCTTAGCCCGCTTCAAGAGGAGATCTTGAAAGCGTTTTTTCGCCGAGATGACAGGTTTTTCTTGTCCGGCGGCGCAGCCCTTGCCGGCTTTCATCTTGGGCATCGGCGAACTGCCGACCTCGACATCTTTGCCACCTCGAGCATTCTCGATGAGGCCGATGCTGTATTACGAACGGCTGCGCAGGATATCGGTGCGGCGGTTGAGAACCTGCAGACCACGCCAGATTTTCGACGCCGGCTCGTCAAAAGGGGCAACGATCGCGTCAAAGTCGATTTGGTTGTTGACCACGCGGTGCAAATCTTCCCAGAGAAACTTCGTGACGGTGACGTTCGCGTCGACCAGCCCGAAGAAATCTTGGCGAACAAGCTGTGCACGCTGCTGTCAAGGTCCGAAATTCGCGATTTGGTGGACGTGTACTCGCTCGAGAAAGCTGGCTACTCTATAGAAAAAGCGCTCCACTACGCGCAGCTCAAAGATGGAGGACTTACGCCAGCAAGTTTGGCTTGGGTGCTTTCTGATATTGAAATAGGTGATGATGCAATGCTGCCCGGGGCGACCTCGGTATCCGAGCTTCGTGAGTTCATAAAAGACCTCATCTCGAAGCTCACGCGACTCGCCCATCCGAAACCGCCCGCATAGCCGCACTTACCCTTTCCCCATCACCACCACTCGTCCCGTCGCCGTCTCCACCGTCTTCACGTGCGTCACCTTTTGCTTCGCCATTACCTTCGATGCCTCGGCCAGCTCTTCGCCCGCGCGTTGACCTTTAATCAATAACAGCCGCCCACCCGGTTTTGCAAACGGCGCCGTCATTGGCACCAATACCGATAACTTCGCCACCGCGCGCGCCGTCACTACATCGAATGTCCCGCGTAATTCACTCGCTGCCACCTTCTCCGCCCGCTCGCCGATGACGTTTACGTTGGACAAACCCAAGGCACTGGCCACCGCCGATAAAAATGACGCCTTCTTCTGCGTCGCTTCCACCAGCGTTACCGTGAAATCGGGCCTGGCAATCGCTACCGGAATCCCCGGCAAGCCTCCGCCCGATCCAATATCCACTACCCGCGCTCCCGAGCGTACGTCTTCCAATAATGGCACCAGCGTCAACGCATCGAGCGCATGTTTTTCCCATGCCGCGTCCGGACTGTCGATTGCCGTCAAATTCATCAGTACGTTCATTGCCAGCAACCGCGCCAGGTAATCACCCATTTGCGCGACTACCAGGTCACTCACGTTGATTCCAACAGCTTTCAGCCGCGCCGAAAAACCTTCCGGCGGCGTGAGCGGCGTTGAAGCGGGCAGTGCAAGCGGCGGGCGCTGGTCGAGGCTCATGATCGGCGCCTACCATAGCAGCCCGACGAACCGCGTCCCCAAGTGTTTGCGCACCTTGACAAATCCGCCGTCTACGAGGATCCTTGCGAACATGAGCAACGCAGCCAAAGTCATCACTCACCAGGTCGTCGAGTACATCGAAGTCCCTGAGATTGATGTATCGGCGATCGTGACGGAGGACGACACAGCATTGGATAACTTTGGATCAGAGAAGGAGCAGCGACTGCTCACCGAACCGCTTTACACCTCGTGGAAGGGGCCTCCGCCGTCACCGGATCCGGAAGCGGGGCAAGCCCCACGCACGTTCATCGTCGCGGCCAACGTGGGCGTTTTTCCCCGCCCCAAGGATCCGGCCATCGTTCCGGACGTTTTCTTGAGCCTCGATGTCGAAATTGCAGAGGATTTCTGGAAGAAAGAAAATCGCACCTATTTCCTATGGGAAATGGGCAAGCCGCCGGATGTCGTCATCGAAATCGTATCGAACCGGGAAGGCGGCGAATTGACCACGAAACGGCACAAATACGCGCGAATGAGAGTGCCGTATTATGTCGTGTGGGATCCCCAAGGTCTTTATGGAGAGCCCAAGCTGCGCACGTTCATGCTCCAAGGGGACTTCTATGTCGCCATCGAAACCCCATCGTTTTCTACGATCGGCTTGTCGCTCGTGGCCTGGCAAGGAACGTTCGAAGTCGTCGAGACCGAGTGGCTGCGCTGGGCGGACCTCGATGGTAACCTCATTCTTACCGGCGCCGAGCGAGCGGAAGTGGAACGCAAGCGAGCGGAAAACGAGAGCAAGCGAGCGGACGCGGCGCAAGAGCGAGCCGAACGTTTGGCAGCAAAGCTGCGCGCTCTCGGAATCGATCCGAACGCCGCCGACTGACTATTATCGCTTCGCTCGTCATGACCTACCCAACCAGCAACCTACGTGGCGATCGTTATGCGATCATTAAGCTCCTCGGCGAAGGAGGCCAAGCGGCCACATTCGAAGCCGTCGATAAAAAAGAAGGCAAACCCGTCGCTATCAAACGATTCCGCGTTCGAGGCGCCAAGAGCTGGAAAGAAGTGGAGCTGGCCGAACGCGAAGCTCGGGTGCTCGCAAGTCTGTCGCATCCCGGACTGCCATATTATATCGAGCACTTCGAAGAGAACGGTGAATTGTTTCTCGTGACCGAGAAAATCGAAGGCGAGAGCCTGGCCGCACTCCAAAAGCGAGGAGCTACGCTGGCCGATACTGACCTATATAGATTTTTGCGCGACGTCTCATCCATTCTAGATTATTTGCACGGCCGCGCTCCTCCCGTCGTGCACCGGGATATCAAACCGAGCAATGTCATACGTAGACCGGACGGATCGTTCGTGCTCATCGATTTCGGCGCCGTTCGCGATAAAATGAAACCCGAAGGCGGAAGCACCGTCGTCGGCACGTTTGGCTTCATGGCGCCCGAGCAATTCCAAGGCCGCGCCATGCCCGCGTCGGATGTCTACGCCGTAGGAGCCACCGCCATTACCATGCTCACCGGACGTCAACCCGAAGACTTGCCCCATAAAGGGCTCGGTATCGATGTCGCTTCAGCTCTTGGCTCGCGGGCCAATCCAGCGCTCGTCAACGCTCTGGCCGCAATGCTCGAGCCCGACCCGGATCGCCGCCCAAACAGCATTGCACCGCTCCTCGCCACCTTGCGTGATTCGCCATCGGCCACCAAAACGCAGCCCAATAAAAAGGCGCCGCGTAAAGAACCTGCCCCGCAAAGAAGCTCACGCGATATCGAAAAAAATCTCGAACGCGGGATCAATGAAGCCGTGCGGCAGATGGAGCAGGGTATATCGCAGGCGGCGGAAGAATGGTCGAAGAAGTCGACCAAGTACGAATCGAAGACCGAACGCAAGTCTCGCAAGGCCGAACGTAAAGCGGAGCGACGTGCTCGACGAGAAGAACGGAGCATGACGGCCCCGCAGCCTTCCAATGGGATTCCCCAACCCATTGCGGGTATCTTGTTGTTGGGCCTGACGCTCGCTCAAATTGCGGTGCTCGTCGGGCTACGCGCGATTGTCCCGGCGCTACTCACTGTGCTGTCGGTTTTTTTTGGTAAACCATTAAAGGATGCCGCCGCGCGCACGCACGAGGCAGGTTTAACCGCGCACGAGTCCATGGAGCGAGCGAAAGCCGTCATTCGGGGACATGCCGAGCCTACGCCATTAGGTGGTCCGCGTATCGAAGTGCGTTCCGTGGATCCTGCGAACGAGGCGTCACGCGTGCGAATCGATGCGGACGACGTGAATCAGCAAGCTGAAGACGAGCAGGCTGCGGAGGACGAGGCTGGCGAAGCGGAGTCGAAGCAGAAGCGCCGAACTCGCAGGTAGATTCTGGAGGGCAGCCAGCGCTGCCCCCCATCGTCAACGATTACTGCTTATCGCCCTTGCCGTCGCCCTTGGGCTGCAAGCCTTTCAAATCCTCGACAATGAGCGCCTTCGGATTCATCAGCTCGAAGTACGCTCGTTTCGCCATTACGCCCGTGTCACCCGGCTCGGCGCGCAGAGCCATCAACACGCCGCGTTCTTTCATGAACTTCAGCGTCATGATCGCGCCCTTCTTACGAGCCGCGTCTTGACCCTTTGCGTCTTGCCACAACCGATATCGCAAAACCACGCGCGTTTCCGAATGCGGCCCGTTGTCGAACTTCAAGTTGTCGAACTGGCTCTGCAATCGTTGCCGCGACCAATCCTGCGTCACGTCCACAACCTTGATGCGCGCAATGGCCTCGGCATTGGTCACATAGCGGTAAACATTGCCTCGCTTGAAGTCTTCGTCCGACCAATATCCGAATGCTCGGAAGTAATGATCTTTCAAATCGTTCAACGCGTCCTGGCCGAAGTCACCATACATGGCCACCGTGCGAGCCGCCGTCTCCGGCGTTCCGCCCATGATCAACGCCAATGCCGCTGCATTGCGGATTTCCGGATTCTGGAGCTTCTCGAAAAGCTTCTTTTCCGTTTCCTCGTCAATGCCCGCAATGCCAATCGCGCGTGCATACGGCATACGCAAATTGAGTTCCAGCTCCGGCTTGAGCAGGTCGGCCAGCGTCGTTCCGAGCCCCGAAATCGGCTTCAGCGTCAACGTTTGCGCATAACAGGCGCCAATCAACTGCTTGCGTGGCTCCTTTTTCGCGCCAAACTCAGCAGCCTTTTTCGCCACCTCGATCATCGTCTTTTCGTCGGCACACCACGCAAGCGCTTCGCACGCCGCCGTCCGAGCTTCCTCGTTCCAAAGCTCGTCCTCGATGAACTCCATCAAGTCCTTGTTGGCCCGAGGATCGCCCCATTGCCCAAGTCCTTGCGCCGCACCATACGCCACCGCACGCAATGCCATACCGAGCATGGCGATACCGCCACCGTTCATGCCCTCGAGCGTGGTGTCCATTTTCCGATCTTTTTTGCGCTTGAGTTGCTGCAACAGATTCGGGAACGATTGCTCGTCCTTCATCAAGCCGATGTAGCGAAGTGCGCTTTGTGCCGTCTCGAAGTTTGTCGGGAATGGCGGCGGCGCGCCCTCCTTCGGCAGTGGATCCTTCGGGAACGCCCAATCACGCATGTCGTTGAGCGCCTTTTTCGAATTCACCGCGGCGAGGAAACGCAAACCGTTGGCATGCGGCTGAGGACGATCCTTGATCCAATAAACCACGCCCCCTTCGGCCGCTTCGATCAGCTCCGCCTTCTTGTCCTGGTGAATCATCGCCAAGTCCGCGAGCATGCGCGAAGCAACCACGCGCGGCAGATCGGTGCGCGACAAGTGCCCGCCTTCATCCGCCTGCCAGAACTGCTCTTGCTTGTATACGTCCGCTGGGTTGAAACGCATGCGCTCGCCGAGCAGTTTTGCCCCGCGAATGTCGCCGATCTCGGCCAGACGCGTGCCCGCTTCACCTTGCCAATGCACCGAAGGCTTCCTCGTCTGCACCCACTTCACGAGCGCATCGCCCGTTCGTGGATCGGCAATGTCCTTGATCATGTCCATCAGTTGCTTCGTCTGAAACCACTCGGATTCAGGCGGATCCGGCTTCACGCTGTCGAGCGCGAGCACGAGACCTTCGCCACCGATACCGTCACGAAGCGCTTCGAGGAATTTTTGTCGGCTCTCTTTGTCCGTCGTGTTGAGCGCGTTGAGGAGCGGTGTACGTGCTGTTTCGTCGCCGATCTTTCCAAGGCCCGTAGCGGCTTCTCGTCCAACTTCGACGTCCTTGTCGGTCACGAGCTTGATCAACGTTTGCGTCCACTTCGGGTTCGCATCACGTGACAAAAGCGTCGCGACGAGCTGACGTACCGACGAGCTGGGGTCGCCTGCAAGCTTGGCAAATTCGTCGAGCGACACCAGTGCAGCGAGTTTTTCCGGGTCGAACGCGGTACCACCACCGAGACGCTCGACCTTCGACAAGAACCCCTTGCGATATTGGTCCATCGCGTCGTTGAAGACGGCGGGTTCTTTGAGCGACACGAGGGCCCACACGATTTGCGGTTTGTCGCTTTCGTTTGCGTCTTTGAGCGCTGCGAGCAGTGCAGCCTTGGAGCCGTCGGCTTTGGGCGATCCGTAGTACGCGAGCACCTGCGCACAGACGCCCTTCACGCGATGGTCGGACGTGTTCAGAGCGTTCGTGGCAAACGCGACGCCGTCGGGATCTTCGGCATACGCGAGCTGAATGAGCGCTTCTTGCTGCAGAGCCCATTCGTTGCCGTTTGCGGCCCACTTGCGCCACAAAGGAAGCTGTTCCTTGGCGGGAAGAACGAAGATGTTTTTCTTCTCCTTCACGACCTGCTCGATCGTCAGCTTCGTCTGCCCATCTTTCATGTTCATGAGGAAGGCGGTGCCTGCAGCGGCGACGAGCACGAGCGCGACGATCACGCCGATGACGGCGCCTTTCTTGCCTTTTCTGAAGTCGCCATCGCCGACGTCGCCACCACCGCCGCCTGCGGGAGCAGGGGGCATTCCGCCGCCAGGCGCATCAGGCACGTCGGCATCATCGGGGGGCCATTTGGCAAGCTCGAGCGCTCCGGGAGGCGGGCGCTGGCCTTTGTGGGGTGCGGTGGTGTCGGTCGAGGAGTTCGGACGATCGAGCATGTTTCCTCCGACGCGGCTGTGGCGCGTTCGGCATGGGGCCTTCGCTCCTTGCGTACCTGAAGGCCCATGCATTCGGCAAGATCACGGCGCTAGCGCGTTTTGTTGGCGCGAGATTACCAGGGTCGGGGAAGAGGCGTAGACGCAAAGAACTTGCTAAGAGACTTCTCGCTCATGGCTGCTGAATCCCCGCCTGATGAAAAGTCTCGCCTTGGCACGCTGGCCATCTTCCTCGTGTTAGGGGCGCTCGTACTGCTAGCGTTTTTGCCGCGTTTTAAAGTCACAACGAGCCCGATGGAGGGTTTGCCTGCGCCTGACGCGGTGTTTGCAGTGGCCGCGAACGGGGACGCTGGAGCGCGTTTGAAGGTGTCGAACTTCAGGGGTAAGCCTGTAGTGCTGGACTTCTGGGCGACTTGGTGCGGTCCCTGCACGATGCAGGCTCCGATTTTGGACAAGATCGCCAAACGCTATGAAAAGCAGGGTTTGGTGGTGCTTGGCGTAAACATCGACGACCCGCCCGAGGTCGCGCGATCGTACGCGCTGAAGCACAAGCTTTCGTATCCGATCGTGATGGACTCGTCGCGGGATGCGTCGCGCAAGTACGGTGTGGAGAAGCTACCGAGCTTGGTGGTGATCGATCGTCAAGGTCGCGTGGTCAAGTACATGACGGGCGTGGTGGACGAAGCGTCGCTGGATGAAGTGGTAGCGACGACGTTGTAGAAGGTTGGAGGACCAACGATTGTTTGGAAGGATGAACGGGGTTTGTCCTGTACGCTACCAGAGCAGCACATTGATTCCCGGGATTCTTGGAAAGCTTCGCTGATCGCGGGTCGCCACGTCGTACCCCATGGCCAGCGCCGTAGCAGCGATCAAGATGTCGTGCGTGCCGATGGGCGTACCCTTCGTGGCAAGTTCTGCCGACAGACGTGCGTGCACCCGCGCGACGACCAAGTCGAACGGTATCAATGGTAGTTCCGTCAGCAGCCGCTCGACGATCGCCTCACGTCGCATTCGTTGTGAGGGTTCGGTTGCACGATGTACGCCATGAAGTAGTTCTGATGCCGTAATTGCCGCAATCGCGATCGGGTGCTTGCCATACCTCGTCAATGCTGCATGCAAATCTAGTTTTCCTCGCTCGGCCGCAATCAACACGCTCGAATCGATTATCGCTCCCACGGCATCTCCTGGAGCGTGGGTTGGTTCTGCGTCACATGCTCCACGTCGTTTAAGTAGTCGTCGTCTAGGCGTGGCGTGGATTCGAGCAACCGCACGAGATCACCGAGGGTGAACTGCTTCGTCGTTATTGGAGTGATTTGACAAACCGGCTCGCCAGCGCACTCGATGACGAACACTTCCCGATTTGAGCGCACGCGTTCGAGCACATCTGGAAACGTTTGCGCTGCTTCATCTGCCGAGATGTACGACGTCATGAGCAGAAGCGTACTTTGTTTGGGGGGTCGTGCAATGATTCCGACGACGTCGGTCGACTTCACCTGGATGGATAGGCCGCATTTGGTTGCGCATGGTGGATTCCTAGACCGGTAGAGACTCCGCCTTCACAGCTCTATGTTTCCCTTTTTCTTTCGCCGGACTCAACCCCTCACACCACTCCCCATACACCACCCCGACAAACCTTTCCACGCCCGCCAATACGTGCCCCGTCCTCTCCGACGGAAACACCTCGAATGCATGTTGCGCCCCTGGAAGCTCGGCATAAAGCACCGCCGCTTTGCTCTTGGCGCGTAACATTTCCGCAAACACTCGTCCGCCTTCCACCGGCGCCAGCGAATCCTGGTCACCATGAATCACGAAAAACGGTGGAGCGTCCGCTCGAACGTGATGGATCGGAGATGCGTATTCGAATACCTCGCGCGCCTCCGACAAACGCTTTTTCACGATGAGCCGCTCGAGAACCGGTACCAAAAGCGAATGCTTCCAAAATCCGTGACGATCCGTGAAATCGAACGCCCCGTAAAATGGCACGCACGCCTGCACGCTGGTATCTACATGCTCGAACCCCGGCTGAAATACCGGATCATTCGGCGTCAGCGCCGCCAGCGACGACAAATGCCCGCCCGCCGATCCTCCCGTTATCACAATGAAATCCGGATCCGCACCGTATTCGGCTCCATGCTCCCGAATCCATCGAATCGCGCTTTTCACGTCGATGATGTGATCCGGCCACGTAAATCGCGGTGAGAGCCGATAATTCGCCGATACGACCACCCATCCATGCGCCGCCAAACGATACGCCAGCGGTTTGCCCTGCTCTTCTTTGCTGCCAATCATCCACGCTCCGCCGTGCAGGAAAAGCACCGTCGGACGCCCCGCATTTTTCGACAAACCTTTCGGCCGATACACATCGAGCCGCAGCTTGACCCCGCCCGCCTCGGAATAGACGATGTTCCTCGTCCGCTGCACTCGGTCGTCGTAAATCGGTAATGGAAACAGCCGCTGCCGCAAGCTCCATCGCTCGTCAATGTCTTTGCGAAACTCTTCCGGAATCGATTGCTGGTAATCTTTACCGAATGCGTTTTGCAGCGCCGTCTCCATCACTTCGTCAGCCTGTCGTGATTGCATCAAAATGCGAATCATCCCCAGCCACGAAATGACGATGATCACCAGTGCCGCTTGGCCCGGCCAACCATCGAGCCCCCCAGCCCATACGAATAGTCCCGTCCCTAGCACCTGCCAAAACAGATGATGCGACACAAGCTCGCCCGTGAGCCACGACGCAAAAAATGCGGGGCCTTGGGCCGGACCAAAACGCCGAGCGGGCCAAAGCGCGTTCATCGTGAACATCGCGCCTACGACACTGGCGAACAAGAACAGAACGGGGATCGGTACGAGCATCGGCACGTCGGGCGGAAAGATGCCCGAAAAAATAGCGGTTGTCTCGTCGTTTGGATAGATTTTAGATGGACTTTCCGGAACAAAACCCGGTAGCTTAGGCGACGGACGCGGGCCGAGCGCAGGCTAGCCCAGAGGAGGCGTGAAATGCTTTGTGAGGTCGCCAAACGAGGAAACTTCTTTACGACATGGATCGTGCTGGCACTGCTAGCGCTGACCTCGATGGTCCTCATGTCGGGCATCATTTTTCGCCGCTACTACTGGAAACCTACGTTCGAGCAATGGCAGACCAAGTCGAATCCGAATTACCCCGCGCCCGAGCTCGTTCGCAAAGAAGTCATTCAAATGCTCAAGGGGCTCGTCAGCGCCGCCGCTTGCCCCGCCATTGCTCTGCACCTCATCGATAGCGGCTATTCACAAGCATATTGCGGCACCGGCTCGTACGGCGTCGGTTATCTCGTCCTGACGTTCTTCATTGTTTTCATCGGCACGGACCTATCCGAGTGGGCGTATCATCGTCTCGGACACGTCAGCAAGCTGGCCTGGAAGGAACATCGACACCACCACGCCTTTTACAACCCGAGCCCGTTCGCCGTCATTGCGGACATGCCCATCGATCAATTCATTCGCGCCACGCCGCTGATCATTTTCCCGCTGGTCATGCCGATCAACATGGATCTCTTGTTCGGCATCTTCGCCGTTTTGTTTTATGGCTACGGCGTGTACTTGCATTGGGGTTACGAGCTGAAATGGCCCGACGCGCACCACCCGATCATCAATTCGTCATTTCAGCATTATTTGCATCATGCCAAAGGAACGCTGAGGAAACCCTATCATACGGGATTCTTCTTGAAGATCTGGGATCAGCTCGCCGGTAGCACGTGGAAAGACGAATGCTTGTGCGCCAAATGCAGCGTATCTCGCGGTGAACGTTCGGAAGAGGCGTGGAGAGCATTGCCCAAGCCCGATTATTCGCCACTGTTTTCATGGACGTTCTGGCGCACGGGCAGCCTTCCGAGCTCGACCACCATGGAAGAAGTCGCCGCGGAAGAATGAAGCGAATTGGTTTCATAGGCGACGTACACGCCGAAGACCAGCGCCTCGAGATTGCGCTCGCCACGCTGCAAACCCAGAACATTGAATGCATCGCCTGCGTGGGCGATGTCGTCGACGGACCTGGTGATATCGAACGCACCGTGGCGCTATTGCGTGATTACGACGTCGAAACCGTTCGCGGCAACCACGAAAGGTGGTTTCTGTCTGGCGAAATGCGCGACCTGCCGGATGCGCACTCCAAATATCGAATTTCGGAATCGACTCGCGAGTGGCTCGCCGCGCTGCCGCTCATGATTGAATTGCCCACGATGGCCGGAAAAGTATTGGTTTGTCATGGACTAGGTGCGGATGATATGGCCACCATCACGCCCTCGGATGACGTTTCGCTCATTCGCTACAACGTTGGTTTTCGGAAGCTGCGCAGCACATCTTCGGCGAGGTTCGTCTTGAGCGGTCATAGCCACCGGCGTATGGTTCGTCGCGTCGAAGACCGCGTTTTCATCAATGCGGGGACCTTGTACCGCGAGCATGACCCGTGCTTCGGGCTCATCGACTTCGAAGCGGCGTTGGTCCGCTTTTGGGAATTCGATACCGATTTGTCAATTGATGAGATCGTGCCCATTTCTCTCTCAGCGGAGGAGCAGGCGCCCGAAACCCGCAGGTAGCGTTAGGCTGCCTTCGTCGTGACTCGCTGGTCATAAGGGATCGAAGCTCTCCACGTCGGTAAGAGAGCGAGGTTGCCTGCCGGGCTGAAGCTTACCCGTGACCTTTACGTACGCGCCGGGCCTCATATGCGCCTTGATTCGCAGGGTGCTGTGAAGAATGCGTTTGATATGCCTCCGCCGTCGGAGCGATCCCTTTTCGCGGCGCCTGACGGTGGTTTTTTCCTGTTTGGGCCGGATACTAACGCGGGCGGTTTTGACCCGATACCCCATACCCTGGCGCGTTATGACGCGGCGGACGGGCTCGTGTACCAAAGGACGTTGATGGCGCCCACGCTGCGTATGGAATCTTTTGCGTTCCTTCCGAATGGCCATAGTCTCGTGCTTGGCTCGTTTCGAGGGGACGTCATGGTCGACGGCTTGAGCTTGAAAGGGCCGCTGGAGATGGGTTCTCTCTACCTGGCTGAGCTTGATGCGTCGGGGACGTGGTTGTGGGTGAAGACGTTCCCCCAGATCGACGGGGCTTTTGGGCATTCGCTTTTGCTTGATGCGAGCGGCGACGTGTATGCGAGTGGCCGTTTCGGCGGATACAAGGTTAGCGGTCAGATTAACCTTGGAGGCGACTTTCTAAAAGCGCCTTTCGGCAGCGATGATTTCTATACTCGGCTGACGGCGATGGGCGGGCATGTGTGGAGCGAACAGGTTTCGGCCCTCGGCACGGCGGCAGGTGCTTCCATTGCGGCGATTACGCCTGAGGGCTCCCTCCTGCTTGCAGGCAGCACATTATGGCCGCCTATGAGCCCTGGCGACAGTGTTTATTACGAAGTAACCGGCGGGAATCTCGGCGATACGAGGTTTTCCGCCCGCGTGTCGGCGAGTGGGGCGACGATTTCGACGGTTGCCACGAAGGCCATCCAGTTTGGCGGTCTCTCGCCCCGTGTGGGAGGCAAGGTTCATTTCGTCTCGGGATTCGCGAGCCAGACCCCTGTGGACGTTCTCGGCAAGCAGGCTGCGAGCCACGCCGGATCCGCCGATTTTATGGTCGGAACGCTCGGCGCGGACGACACGCTCGAGCACGCCTGCATTTACGGCTCGGCATCGGGCGAGAGCGCCCGGGCGGCTGGTGTTTGTCCAGACGGAGCTTACGTTGTTGTTGGTTCTTTCAATGGAATGCTGGATCTCGGGGTCGGGGCACCCATCGCTGCCCCGTGGGGACTTTTTGTAGCGAAGATCCAGCCTTGAGGCAGGACGGGCACTTTGTCCAAACAGTGCGGGTGTGACAAGCATGCGACAGCGTCTTGCGTGATGTAACGCTCGCGTTTCCCCATTCTTCAGCCGCCATTGAGGAAGCCGATGGCTTTCCCATAATGATACAGTTTGTCGAGCACGTATTTCGCGATTTCTCCCACCGAGGTTTGTGCTCGCCACATGAATTCGAGACGTACTTGATATCCCTGCGGCGTCGTGCACAGCAGGTCGGTACTTCGTTCCTGCAATGTTCCCACTGTCGCTTCAGCTTTGTACGACGCAATCAGTCCCGCTTTTTCGAGACCCCGGCCGATGGCTTCGTTTAAAGAACCATCATCTTTTTTAGCGAATTTGCTGAGGAGCTGAAATTCTTTTTGCCGCGCTTCCCCAGGTTTACGCCCAGCATCACGAATGCCAACCTGCTCTCCGCGTAGCGCCTTTCCGAGCTGGCTTTCGAGCAATCGGTCCGGGCCATCTCCCTGAGTTGTCGTGGGAAAACCGATAACCGACAACTCCTTGCGTAGATCATCGTCAGCAAAATCCCGGACAGCCGCCATTGCTGACATAATTGATAAATGCAGAATCCGCGCATCAAAAAAGCGCCCAAGAATACCAAGTTTGTCAGGATACTTCTTCAAGTCTTTGACGACATTGGCGTCCGTGGAGGCAAGCAATCGCGTAATGTCTGCACTGAAATCCGCGCCGTAGTTCAGTGTGCCTACCGCAGTTTCCGGATCATCAGCAGCAACCACGACAACCCATAACATCGTTCGCTGGAGTGCGGGCAGTAGGGCCGCAAGTGTTGTTCGATTTCGTCGCTCTTCTTCCCGTAGGCTCTTTAAAAACGAACCGATCGTCGGCGCGTCGGCAGCAAGATATCGTGCACGTTCCTCGGTAACGCCGAGCGCGATGAGCGAAGCGCCGCTGTTGAGTGCTTCAATGGTATCGCGCGCGATTGCAAGATATTCTTCTTTTGGCGGTCCGTCGAAGCGATAACCCCCTGGATACACGCCAACCAGGGCATCACCACCAATCGCGGAAGCTTTTGCAAGGATCCTACGTACGGCGTCTTCACTTGTGCAAGGCCAAACAACAATTGTACGTTGTCCTTCTATAGAACGAATGAATTGATTGATCGCATGGAGAAATATATCCAGATCCGCTTCCGACGTGTTCACCAGCGCTTCGCGGCCCGTCAGCACGACAATACGCAATCGCTCCGGAGTTTCGAGTAGCTCCTGAAGGGCTTCGTCTATCGGCTGTTCTGCATCGATACGGACGGTACGAACACTTTGTCGAAACAATTTGAGCGTATGCAGGAACGTTGATTTTCCTGAACCAGGCTGACCTTGAAGCACCAGAAAAGCGCCCTGACCTGCGCTGGTCATGTCGTCATGAATGACGTCCAAAGCGTCAAACGCTGCCTTGACAGGCTTGACAATAGCCGATAGTTCCGGATCGCCGTCCGCAGCCATGTTGAGAAGAGCTTCAAAACGATTCGGAATTTGAACCTTCGTCGGCGACATCTAGCGAGACTCTACGTGGTTCTCGATCCACACGCAAGCGCTCAGATTGCTTGCGCGTTTAGGTTTGTCATCGGCGAGTTGCGCCCACGCACGCAGCCGCAGAAAAAGGTGCCAACCTCTTTCTTCACGACGCTCACTTCGGCGGAGTGATGGACGATTCGACTCCCAGGAAGACGTCGTCAATCGATAACAGATCGACTCCTAGCTTTTGCACATCAATCTGCACTTGCTCACCGATTGCGCCGCGTCGTTGCACGCATCCCGTGCTGACCGTTTCTTAGAAGCGCAACTCCACACCCCACATCACTTTGCCCGTCCGTGCCTTTCCCATTTCCGCACGCTCACGTGAGCGCGCGCATTCCCCCGTTCCCATTTCTACCGTCTCACGTGAGTTGTGACGCGTTGCGTTGTTCGAGGGTGGCAACTCGCGTGAGGCGCGACGATTCAGCTTTCGAATTTGTGCCGTCTAACGTCAGTTGAGCACGGTCCCCGTGCATTTTTTCGGCAACTGACGTCTGGCGGCACATTCCCCCTTGCGATCAGGTTGCGCCGTCGTCGTTTTTGCGCTTTTTGTGCGACACATCCAAGAAAAAGCGCGCGACGTATTCGCGTTGACGCGGAAAACGACCATCCAGCGCCGCTTTGGTTTGCGCGAGTTTGAAGGCGGCATCGACGACCAGGGCGACTCCTTCACTTTCGAGTTTTGCCAATGACGTACGACCCGTTTCACGTTGTTCGATCAAATCTTCTTGCAACTTCACGCGGGCCTTCAGGTCGGCCTGAATTTGGGCCTTGTCGTCAAAATCGGGCACCTCGTCGAGGCGGCTCACGGCGCCCAACACGAGATCGGGTTCTTGGCGATGGGGCGCATCCGTCAATTCGTTGATGCGAGTCCCGAATGCGTGCGCTGCGGTCAAACCACTTTTGTCTTTCAGGCCGAATTTCGTGCGAGCATTTCCAGAGCGAACGCCGCGATCGAGCACTTCGTCGCCGAGTTCGACGGAGGTTTGGAACAAGTCGCCATCGCCGAACTCGAAGTCTTCAATGGCGCGATGTTTGGCAACGAGGGCGATTCGTAGGGGTTCGAGTTTGGCGGCCTCGACGGTGAAAAACGCACGGTCTTCTGCGGAGCGATCGATATCGACGACAGCGGCGGCATTCAGACCGTTGCACGTACGTCCGATCGCTCGGCACATGAATAAAAGGGTAGATGTAGGACCAGCAAGCATAGAGCCTCCTTGTGGCGGCGAGGGTACAAGGGAAGGAAGCTGGGGGTCAAGAGGGAAATGATGGGAAACGTTTCGGGCAACATGTTGACGCGGAGTTCGCTTGGGCGGGCCCCGCTGCAGCGCCGAGAAATCAAACGTCCAAAGCTGGGTTGTGGCAACGGATGGATCTTGCGTGATCGGGTGGAATTCGTGGTAGGTTCCGGCGCGATGCCCCCTGTCCAAGACAAACGAAGGCGTGCCGTTTCAACGGTGAGCGGTCCCGAGGCCGTGAACGATCAGGATTTCCTCGCCGAGTACGCGGAGACGATCATTTCGTAACATTGCAGGTTTGAACTCTGATATCGTTTTACTCGGAGTCGCGCAAATGGCGCCTTCTCTGCAACTCTTCGAGGTGATTCTTGCGAAATTTTCGTACGTTTGCGGTGGTATCGCTTCTTCTTGTCGGCTGTGAGACGACGCCGGTGACGACGGGCTCTACGTCCAGTTCGAGCGGCTCGGGTGGGACCGCTGGCACGGGCGGAGTCGGAGGCGCAGGGGGCACGGTCGAAGCCGGCGGCTCAGGTGGCATGGGGGAGATCGGAAGAGCAC
>CAZETM010000041.1:0-26765 GCA_964514885.1 uncultured Polyangium sp.
CTCGGCAAAACGTGTATCGAATCCACTTTGAGCCTGTTGCACTGCGACGATTTGCTTGTCGAAATCCTTCGCCACGTCCTCTCCGCGCCCTGCCGGTGCAGCGCCCTTCGCCTTCGCGAAGTTGTCGCGCAATGCCGTCTCGCGCGATTGAATCTTACGCCGCGCCTCGTCGAACTTGCCCTGCTGGAACAGCGCATTGGCTTCTTTGAGCGTCGCGGCCGTTTCGCTACGATTCATGCGTCCCGCCACGACGGCATCGAGTTCACTTGGCGCGCTGTCCACAACCTCCACACCGAGTTTGCCCGCGCAACGCCCGTCCTCGTTCTTCACGAGATCCCGATAACGCATATCCACGCTCGCCACGGCAAGCGTATTGTCGGCGCTCGTCGGAAGGCGCACTTTCATCAGCACCGTCTTCACGTCACCATTGCTGAACGTGCCGAGCGGCACCGTAATGCGATTGCCATTGCGCCGAAACGTCCGATCGAATACCCGATCCAATTCCACACCCGGCGCAAGATCGATATCGATCTCGGCTCCGCTGGCCACCGCCTGCGTGAGCGACTCCGCTTCGCCCTCGAACACCCGCGAAAGTGCCGCGTCGTTCTCGACGAAATAATGCCGGCCATTCGATTCGATTGCAATGGCTGACAGAATTCGCTCATTGTAATCGACATCGACCCCCACGGTCGAAATGGCAATGTTTTTATCGCGCGCTCGTTGCGCCAAACTGCGGAACCCGGGAATGTCTTTCAAACCATGATTGGCATCACCGTCGCTGAGCACGATCATGCGACTGATGCGCCCATCGGTAGCATTGGCCGCGTTCATTTCCGCCATCGAAGTTTCAATGCCGCACGAAATGCACGTATCGCCACCCAGCGTAATGCCCCCAATCGCCGATACCACCGTTCCGCGCGTATTCGGCCCAATGATCGATGCCGGAACGACCACCTGTGTGCGCGTATCGAACGTGACGACCGAAACCATGTCGCCATCCTTGAGCCGCTCGACTGCGCCAATCGCTGCGTTAATGGCATTGCGCAAACGCGTGCCCTTCATCGACCCGGACTTGTCGATGACGATCGATAGATTGACCGGCGCGGCTCCACGCGCACGACCATCATTCGATGACTTGGCTTCGAGCATCAAAAACGTTTCGCCCGTATTCGATCGAAGCACCTTCGAATGACCAAGCCGCCCCTCGATCATGACCGTCGATCCCGCCGTGAAGCGCGACAACTCGCCCTGCACGATCGGGTTCGATGTGTCGTCTTCGATGGGCTTGCGGTCGTCGACTTTTTCGGCGCCAATCGTCGCCGTCGGCGTTGAAGGGAGGCCACCTTTCGGCGTGAACGAATACACCGTCAGGCTGGAAAGAAGCATGCCTGCAAAGGCGAAAAAGGCAACGCTCGTCGATTTCATGGGGCTCTCTCCGGACGTCGTGATCGCGTCGACCTGAAAACGCAGGTGGGCGGGTCGATCTTACGGTGAATTGACCGTTCTTTGGACGAAGATCGACGCCGAAGGATCTGGAGAATTTTCGCCGTCCGCCACTGGACGGATGCCCAACGCCCGAAGCGTATTCCATGGGGGAATCGAGCCAATCATGACGAAAACGGCGTCATAAGGAACTCGCAGCGTGCCCTTCGGCGTGCGCAAAATCATGGCGTCCCGGCCGACCGCGCTCACTTCGGATTCGAACAGCAACACGACCCGCCCCGCTTGCTGCATACGCTCAAGCTCGTCGATGTTGCGCGCTTTGCCGCGCGTAAAACTCTTTCCACGATGAACGACCGTCACCGTCGCACCCGGCTGACGTCCAAGCGCGAGCGCCGTCTCCATCGCGACGTCGCCTAGGCCCACTACGATAACTCGTTTGCCCTCAAAGCTTCGCGCGTCGGCCAGGTGATAATGCACTCGAGCTTCGACGTCCGGATCGATGTCGACCGGCAAACGACGCGGCGTTCCCCGCTGTCCAATCGCCACGAGCACGCGCCGAGCGCTGCGTGTTTCGGACAAACCTCCTTCACGAGGCTCCGTCGTGACCCGGTAAAGGTTTGTCTGGGCGTCACGTGCGACCCCCGTCATGCGTGTATCTTGAGAAATGGGCAAGTCAGCTTTGCGAACGATACGCATCCAATGCGACAGCAGCTCTTCTTTGGTCGATTCTTCGAGCCACAGTTTACCCGACAATGGTAGGTCGAGCGGTTGGTCGAACACGAGTTTCCCGCGGGGAAAGCTGCGAATGCTCTGCGCCACGCTTCCTTGCTCGATGACCTGGAAAGACAAACCCAATTCTTTGGCGCGTAATGCAGCGCTGATTCCTGCGGGCCCTGCGCCTATGATGAGCAAATCTAGAGGTTTGTCCGCGCCCGTCCACGCCCCTTCCGACTCCAAGCTGGCAACGATTTTATCAATCGCATGGCTGCCTTGGAGGATGGCGTTTTTGATGAGCGGCAAACCAGTGATGTCCCCAGCAAGAAACAAACCTGGGGTATCGAGGCTTTCGAGGTTTTCGCCAATACGAGGCCGATCGCCGATCGTTTCACCGTCCGTGATACGCAATGATCCATTCGGACAACGTTGCTCGCACAAGGTCAAACCACAACACGCTTCGGGACGAACGACGACTGCAACGTATTTCTGCACGTCGAGCACGTCATAAGGACACGCATCCACGCACGCGTAACAACCAATACAAGTTTGCGTATTGATTTGCGGTAGCCGCACGCGCGTTTGGGGTTTGACGAGCGCTTCGGGCGGAGCCGCGGTTTTCCTGCGGCGTAACAAGGTGGTGATTCCGCTGCCGCCACGCACGAATCCCAAGGTGAGGCCAAAAGCCAACATACCCGTACCGAGCCAAACCCACGCGAGATTGCCAACGACCGGCCGATCGATCACGGGTGCCGCAATGGCCACTTCCCGCGCCGCATCCCACACCACGGGGCGATCGTCGCCATGTTGGGCCGCGCAAACACGCGCGCGAGGTAAAACATCAGCCCGAGGCGGCACATCCGAAGGCAATGCCGTTTGATGTTCGTCGAAACAAACCGATGGTCTGTCCGCACCAAGTTTGTCTTGGCCAGGTACCAAACAACGCGCGATAGGATCCTTGGTCGAGGTTGCATCATGACAACCTTGGCAACTCGCGACGGACACGATCGGCACGGTTGCAGGGCCCACGTGTGATCGTGAAGCGGAAAGCTCGACATCGACTTCAACGCCCGGGGCAAACCGCACGGGCGTTTGCCCTGGAACGAAGACGACACCTTGATCATTGCGGTGAATGGAATGGCAATTCGAGCAGCGCAAAACGCCATTCTTCTGAAGCCGCGCGTGACCTTTGCGCTGCGAAGGATGCGGACCATGGCAACCCGCGCACGCTTCGTCCGGACGCTTGGGCGCATCGTCCGTTCCATGGCACTTGGCGCACGTCAGAGACGCTTCGACATGAGGCTTGGCGAGCGGGCCCGGTGAGGCATGTCCACCAGGCGGCGGCATGGCCAATGCCGAAAACGCGGTGGTAATCGCCGCCGCGAGTGTGGCCGGAAGAACTCCTCGAAATCGAGTGACGTCCGATGTCGTTTCGGCGCGACGTGCGGCGCGTCCGCGAGGGGCCTCGCGAGGCACTGCTGCGCGGTCCCGGACATCGGTCAGAGGCGCTACGTAAAGCGTCTTCTGAGCCGATGCGGGTTTGTCCGCGGTGGGTTTGTTACGACGGTCGGAAGAAGCCATGGGAAAACGGGGCGAGCAAAGCAGAAGGATACGAAAACAATTGGCAGGCGGGGAAGTGTCTTCGCTTCAAGGGCGCTTGATCCTGACGGTAACGTCTACGGTTAACGCTTTTGGATCGAGTGCCGTGTCGATCTCGACTTCCACGGGACCGCCGCGGCTGGCGTGAAGCTCTTTCACTCGTTCAATATTGGCGACCACTTCACTACGCGAAAAAACCGCACCGGCCTTCGTGCGCCACGCCTCGCGCAAATACACGGCCTGAGGACCCAACAAGTCGCCAACGAATTTGACGTTACGCAGCTTGAAGACAGGACCTTCGGTCAACGTGAGCTTGATATCCACCTTCGAGCCATCTTTCGATTCGACGACCTCCGGATTGGAAAAGGAACCAGTAAGCATGCCGCGATCGAATAAATCGGCCGTGATGACGAGCACGTCACGCTCGAGCATTTCCTGGCTGAATGGCTCACCGACCTTGGTTCGCAGCAGCGGCTGAATCTGTGGCAAACGAGCCGGCGACACGCCTTCGATATTCAATGTGCCAACCATCGCCCGCGGTCCCGGCTCGACGACAAGCATTACATTGACCGTATCCTCACCTTCAGGTGTCGTTTCAATGGCAATGTTGGCGCGCCGGTAACCATAAAATGCCAGCTCGCTGATGGCTCGTCGCGTGAGCGCATCGAGTTGCGCATTGTTTTCCCACGATAGCCCGTCGGTAATGAGCCCATCGGCAATGGCCTGATCGAGCCCCGGGACTGGACGCACTTTGAGGGATCCAATGCGTTTACGGATTTTTACGTCATAAACGACGACGATGCCTTCTTTACGAGTTTCCTTAACCACGACGATATCTTCGACGCGCCCTTCCGCATAAAGCGAGCGAATGTTCAAATCCGTCGTAGCGTCCTCGAGATCATCACCTGCCCGAACGGGAAATCGTTCACAAAGCAATGCTGGAGCCCCGCGCCCGCGAATTTCCACGCGAATGGCATGGCCTTTTTCGACCGGCCCTTTCGACTCGGAACACACGTGCACCAAAATCGGATTGGTCTCAGGCTCGGCAGGTTTTACCGCTACCGGATTCGTCGGCTGTGCTGGCTGAGGTTTGGCCCCGCCACACGCCGACAAACTCAAAGCGCAAAGCGCAACTAAAAAGAAACCCTTCGACGAGATCAAAGCCGCACCTCGATATAAACGTCAGCGCGCAGCCCTAGAAGAAACGCGCGCTCGACTGCATCGACTTGCTTGACCGCTTTGTCGGGGTCCTTGTCGAGGTTTCGCAATTTTTCGGCCATACGAATTCGTACGAGTTTGGCTGTCAGGAGCTGCCGCACGAGTTGCTCTCGGTATAAAGCTTCCGAAAAACCTTGTTGCTGAACTAGCTCGACCAGGCCAGCACGGGTCACTTTTTTCGCCGCCGCAACATTGTCGATGGCTGTCTCGATTTCAGCCGCCGCGACGAAAACTCTGGCCGCTCGGGCTTCGCGAGCAATGAGCCGCTCTTCGATGATTTGTTGAAGCACGTCGCGATTGACTTGCGCTTCGACCACCGAGCGTTTGTCCGGTGGAACATCTGCGAGCCGCTTCAGAAAAGGCTCGACACGCCGTTTCAGTTCGAGAAGCGTGATGGCATCACCATCGACCACTGCGACGATGCGGTTGATGACGAGACGCTCAACCGGCGGCGTTTCCGCGGCAGAAACCGAAGAAACTCCGAGCGAGGTCAGAACGACGAGAACAGTGAGAAGAACGTGCGGGTGCTGCACGGGCGGATGCTACGACGCGGAACGCGGTCAGGGAAGAGCGAAACGTGGGTTTGGAGAAAGAGGTACGTGGCGATCGAAGCTACAGATTGGGTGCGGGGACAGTATCCCCAATAGCCTTGCGCGGTTCAGATTTTTGCGCGCATGCGGAAAGCCCTGGGAAAACCTTTGCAAACCGCGTGGGCAAACTTTAGAGGAGCTTGCTCGTTCCCGTGGCCATCAACGATGACAAACCTATTGTTTTTCTGGAAAGACTGCGCCATAAGGTTTGCCCTCTATGGAACACCGACCCCGTACCACTACCGCACGGACTTCGTCGCGCGCCAAGGCACCTCGACTCGGCTTGCGTTTGCATGCAGCGGGCGAGCGCCTGGGCGCCCTGTTGAAAGAGCGCGATCGGCTGTTGCGCGATGTTCAGAAGAAGAAGCTCCAGGTCGACCAGGCCATCGAAAAAGCACGGCAATCCGCCGAAGAAGTGATGGGAAAGGTTGCACCGATCATGACTCGGTATCACGAGTTGTCCTCGGAGCTGAATCAGTTGTTCGAAGAACTGCTTGCCCCTGGGCGGCTATCGGCAAACGCGCGCAAGAAGGTCGCTCGCGTGCGCCGCATGCTCGTTGAGGACGGATTGCTGGACGACCTCGATGACTTCGCGGAGGACGAGGCGTCGTGCTGTGATGAGTTTCCGCACGAGCCTTTCGAGTATGGCGCGGGCTCGGTTGGGCCGGAGGTTGCATCAGCGGCGCCACGGGGTCAGGCAGCGGGCCACGAATCGCTTCGCACGTTGTTCAAGCGATTGGCTCTGGCAATTCACCCCGATCGCGCAGATCACGAAACCGACCGAGAGCGGCGCACCGAAGCGATGAAGCAGGTGACGCAAGCCTACGAGAATGGGGACCTAGCGCGCCTACTCGAACTGGAAAAGGTATGGCAAGCTGGAGCCAATGTGGAATCGGGCGGCGACGAAGAGGCTCGATGTCGCGAACTCGAAAAGAACATTGATGAATTGCGCGCTCAAGCCACCGAGCTAAGTCGCGAACTGCGCCAGACGAAGAAATACACGCCGTCCAAATTGCAAATTGAGTTTGCAGAAGAGGCGGCCAGTCGGGCAAAGAAGGAGCTTGGCGGCATCGAGAAGCTGTGCGCGTTCGTCAAGAATTTCCGCGACGGCAAGATCTCCCTGGCCGATTTCGTTCGCGGGCCCGACCTCGATGACGATGACCTCAAAGCGGCGGTGGAACGAATCAGCGAACAATTGATGAATATGCCTGGTAAAACCAGGGCGAAAGGTCGCAAGCCTCGCATGGACGATATACCGTTTTGAATCCAGGCCAGACGACTCACCTGCGCACAGCCGTAAAGATATGAACCACGAGCAGTGCAAGCGCGAGCGCGAACGTCACGACATGCGCAGGCAATCCAATACGCAGCGCAAAAAGAAAGAATCGCTGCGCTGAAAGAGCGCGACGTTCTACGACAATCCGCACGAGACCATCGAGCCCCGCCAATCGCTCTTTGCCCCGCCCGTCGAGGACGCGGTCAATTCGCACGCGCAAACGTTGTTCTTCTTCTCGAAGACTGCGGCCCGTCAATAGCAACGCTGCAGCGCCAAACGTCTGTTTGGTGTATGGAACGAGTATCTTTTCGAAAATCTTTTTGACGAGATCACTCTTGCCACTAATGTCTCGGTAAAGACGATCCATCAGTTCGCGACGGGCCGCTGAAAAGTCTTCCGGAAGCGCCGCCGTTCGCTCGATCCGAGCCAAACGTGACGGAACGATTCGATAAAGAAGCGCGGACAAACCACCGAAGAAAGCGGACGCGAAAAACGCAAACCGTAATGCGCTTCCTGCAGATCGCGGAGCAAACGGCCACGGCGGAGCATGCGCCAAAACGAGTCCCAATGCGACAAACCCCAGCGCCAGATGCACGGCAAGCTGAGGACGCACTCGCGAGACGGCACGATTGGACGATAAATCCTTGGTGCCCAAAGCTTTCTTTTTCATCCACAAACGAGTCAAACGTTTGGGCACGGCATACAAAAGCAAAAGAACGAATATGACGGCCGCAAGGACTCCCGCAGCATAACCCGATCCAGAGCCAGGACGAAGCAGACCGCGGTCGTGCATGACCATCGCCGCCGCGCCAATTCCTACCCCGGCGACAGCTCCACCGAGAACAATCCCGATATGGTTTTCCCTGGGCGCGAGGAGGATGGGCGCAGGGCTCGACGCTCCCTTGACGAGATCGCGGACATCGGCCAATTCTTCGCTAGGGTTCATCCGGAAAATGGATCCAGTCGGACAAACCTGAACACACGCAGGGCCTTCAAAACCGCGACATAAATCGCATTTAACCGCAATGTCTGGATAGGCGCCACCCGCCGGACGCGGTGCGGTTTCGGGGCGCTCGGCCATACTGATGTTGTCCCAGGGACAGGCTTTCGCGCACGCGCCGCACCCCGTGCACAATGCCTCACGAATGAAGACTTCGCCGCCAGGATCGCGACCAATCGCGCCGGTGGGACAATCGATCATGCAGCTTGGATTTTCGCAATGCTGACACGAATTCGGCAAGAGCAGACTTTGTGGAGCACGCTTCTGCGAATCGACACGAGCGACCATTTTATCGCCACGACGAACGATACGCGATTGCCCGTGCACATCGGCGCACGCCCACGCGCAATGGCCACAACGAACGCAGGTTTCCAAATCGATGACCAATAACGATCGGGCAACGTTCAATCGATACAGATCACGAAAAGCATGCTGAGTGGCATTGGATGCCGCACGTCCGATGACGGACAACTGCATGGCTTGCTGGTCGAGCGAAATGCGTCCGAGCGTTGAAAACAAATCAGGATGACGCGCGGCAATCGTGCGTACGGTGCGCGCATCAATAGTGATGAGCAAGGACGGACCGCTCGCTACGGCGCCAGATTGACGAGGTACAACGGCGTCGATTTCCGCATCGCCAAAAAAGTCACCCCGCCCGACGTATGCGCGTACATGTAAACGTTCGCCGTCATCGGTTTGAACTTGAACCATCCCGTCCGCGACAATGAATAGATCCGTCGACGGATCTCGTTCGCGATAAATGGGCTCGCCACGCTCGAATCGTTGATATTTCGCGGCATCGAGGAGCAGGTCAATGTCTTCGGGAGCGAGCGCACGGGAAAAAGCCAGCGTTTGGAGCAAATCGCGGGTGGCCGCGCGGCGTAGAATTCGTTCGAGCCGTTCGGCGACTTCGGCTTTGCCACTACGGCCGACAGCGCGTTGAAATACGTGTGCGGCGACTTTGCAGATGCGCGATCGCACGCGGGCTTTCGCGGTAGCGCTGCGTGCGCCCCCGACCGTGGCCTCTTCGCCGAAGGATGCGCCTTTTTCGGCAATACGTAATTCTTGTTCCTGCGTTTCACCGCGACGAACCGCGGAAAGTACGACCGAACCTTCGGCCACCACGAAAAACGCATCGCTCGTGTCGCCAGCGCGATAAATGACTTCGCCAGCGTCGACATTGAAAATGCGGCCACTTTCTTCGATTTCACGCCGCGCCCTGCCGTCCAAACCACGAAACACGGGCGCATCCCACGCAGCCGCCGGCCACGCAGCGGCACCTTCGAGCGCGGGGACATCTCCAGCCTGCGTCATTGCACCTCCGTCGTGATCCGCTCGAGTTCGACGATATCGAGCCGCCGGAGCATGTCTTCAGTGACCGAAGGCCCGCTTGGACGAATACCTCGACGCGCCTGCTCGCGCTCGTAGGCGGCGAATGCGCGAATCAAGAACGGCGGAAACGCGCGGAAGAGAAGTCGCGCTTCAATGCGGAAAGGCCCGCGACGACCGCTAAAGTCGAGGTCGTATGTGTAGCGAACCGGCGTATTCGAGGGAAGCGAGCGCGTATCAATGATTGCGTCGGGACCACGAACGAATCCTCGACTGGCATCGAGCGCTCCGACGGGGAAATACGTTTCGAATAATGCGTTGTCCCCCGACAAATTGGACCGGCATTCACCGGTATCGAGATCATAATCGCCATCGTCAAACCGATCGGACCGGAGAAACCCTTGGCCAGGCGCGGGCTCACAACGCCCATCAGGAGCGATGAAACCAATGCATCGCACGCAACGCAAAAAACCATTCTGGAAATTGATGAGCCCTTTACCGCGGAACGAGGTGCCTCCAAGCGCCGGCGGAGGAAACCATCGTTGTACATCGGGACCGTCGCGTACGTCGGCTCCGAATAAGCCCACGGGACGACCGCGCTCATCAATGGACGAAGGGCTCGTATTGATACGAACGAAGATTTTATCGCGCAAATCATCGTCGGGTCGATCGACACGGCCAACTTCGTATAACACGGCGCCAGAGGCATCACGCACGACGAGATGCACCCAGAATTCGCGTTCTTGGCTGAATCCCGCGGGAACTCGATGCCCTGCACCGATGTTTTCGACAACCACAGGGATTTCGACCCCAGCTCCAGTACGCCTTGCGCCATCGATTTCAAAACGAAACGTGTGGCGAAGGAGAATGTCTCGGCGACGGCGAGCGCCAAGCGGGATTCCGTGCACGTCGAGCGATGGCTCGTCCACCAATGCGCCTGGGAATTCAGATGACAACGGGACATCGACACCGGAAAAGTAATGGGTCGATACGGTGGATGCTCCGAGGGAATTGGCAGCTTTGTGTGCTTCAGGAAAAACCCCGGGCTGTCGCGCGACGAAATGGCTGCCGGGCGGGCATTCGGGCTCGTCTTGACCGGACGCAGCAGGACCAGGCTCGCATATACCTGGATAAGTGCTCATGTGGCAATCTTGGCAAGAAGCAGGAGTTTTACCGCGGCGCTGTTGGTCACGCGCATACGCGGTCCATTCGGAATACCCGTTGCGAAGCCGTTTGAAGTGTTCGCCTTTACGAACGCCTACGACGTCGCTTCCGAAGAGACGAACGTCGTGGCAACTGCCGCAAAATTCACTGGAGCGTAAATAAGCGTCGGCGCTCTCAGATGGGCGGCGATGGACGATGGGATCGACTTTGCCCGCTGGTGCGGAGCCCAAAAAGGTGCGCCCGGTTTCGTGAAATAGCTCTTCGGTGCGAATTTCGTACCCGCTATTTGCAATTCCGTGCAAACCTCGATTGTCTTCCGGTCGGGCGGGAAAAACCGCGCCGGTGACAAACGATGTCCAGGTGGGATTGCCTGTGTATCCGCGCGAGCCCGGGCCACCGACAGGACCGTGTACGGAATGGCAAAACACACACGAAATGCCTTCGGAGCCTTGATCACCCAGCAAATCTCGAACAGGCCGACGCGTTTCGGGATTACCGCCAGCAAGACCTTCCCACGGTGGCACGGCGCGATCGATCTTTTCTGCGGGGCTATGGCAATTGACGCACCAATGCTCGCCGCCCGATCCCGTAATGGGAACGCCGTTTTGACGATTTCGACAAGCGGTCGCGCCATTGACTCGCCGAAGAATTCCGGCGCCATGGGGACAATCCTCGTCGCGTCCGACCTGCTCTTCGATGAGGCTTTCGAGCGCATTAAAAAGCGGGCTCTTGACCGAATGGGCCATGACCGATCGTCGCCATTCCGCAGCTTGTCTCGCATGACAACCGGCGCACGTTTCCCCGGTCGCGCGCGTCGCGGACAAGAGTGAGGCGGGAGGAATCTCGGGACGAGGTAATGGCTTGGGAGGTTTTTCGATTTGGGAAAACGCAAACGCCGCAACCATCGCCCCCGCTGCAATGGGCACGACGCTCCGCAACCATGGATAGCTTTGCCAAACCGTTGGTCTCGACGAACTTTTTGTTTTCGGTTTATCCGCAACGACTTTTACGGCTGGTGGCGGAGCTGCGTCTTCGGTGGTTTTGGTTTTTCCGGAACGAACTCGCGCTGGAGCTGGGGTTTCTCCGCGTAGAAAACGCCCGAGCTCCATGACGATCGCTGCGGCTCGATCCGGCCGTTCGGCTTTGTCCGGGTGAATGAGTCTGAGCGCAAAACTTTGCAATCCGGTGGGCAACTCGTGAGCAATTGTCTCGACAAACGGAGGCGCTTCACGCTGCGCAGCCTCGATCGCGTGACGCAGGCCCGCTCCCGCAAAAGGATGTTCACCCGAAATAAGCCGATAAGTGATTACCCCGAGCACATAACGATTTGCCGCGTTATCCCAGGATTGTCCCTGAGCTTGCTCGGGAGGTGTCCACAGCGGAGCATTATTTTCGGTGCCCGCGCGAGTTGCGCCTTCAGGTGCACCGAGAATGGCGGCCACGAGGCGCGGCACGGCAAGCGCGACGCGATCTTCAGCTCCGAAGAGGACGGCTTCGAGCGACAATGGACCGGGAAAAAGACTCGCTTTTTCACACGCGGCGAGAGCTTCGACAACGGCGAGCGCTACGGCAAGCGCTTCACGCCACGGCCATGATCCCTTGCGTGACTTGACCCGCTCGGCGAGCGTCTCGCCAAACCCTGAACGTACAATCCAAACCCCATGTTCGTCCACGCCTCCGTCAACAAACCCACCGACGTTGGATTCTCCAAGCGTGAGCAAACGTTTGGCGGCAGGTTCGTCGGCTGCATCGAGACGATACAGTTCGGCGCCGCCGTCGCAAACAAAGCGTGATGCTCGGCCGAAAGGCGGAAGCGGCGCGCCCGGGACAAACCCACTCGCCTCGGGCCGCGCGCGTTTCATCGAACGTCCTTGCCTTTGGGCAGAAACGGCGACGATGCGCTTACTGCAGTTGCCGGCGTGGTTTCCGGCTCTTGGGTGCTGCGTACGAAATAGGCACCAAGACCTGCAGCGAGGGACAAACCGACGATGATCCCGATGGCCACTTTGGTCGGAATCTCTCGCGCTTCGTCCACTTGATCGACGAGGGCAATCGTGTCGTTACGCCGTACTTTTTCGGCAGGTTCGTCTTCGCGAGACGCACCGTCATTTGTCGTTTTCGGACGGCTCGCTGATTCGTTTTTGACGCTGCGCGCTTCTTCCGCGCCTTCGGGCAACGTGGCGGAAACACTGCGCGGCGTGGGAGATTTGTGGTGTGGAGTTTTCCCGGTGGATGTTGACGAGCCACGTGATCCAGCCGTTTTTGCGACTATGGGCGCGGCAGGATGGAAGGGCTCGAGCTTGTCGACGACATCCGTCGCGTGGTAAGGCCGATCTTCGGGAGCCTTCTCCAGAAGCTGAAAAACGAGTTGTTCGACGCCCTTGGGCAAACCACTGCGCACGTCGGGCTCGAGCGGCGGGGCCTCTTCGGTGCATTGCATGTTGAGCAATTGCCGCGGAGAAGCCGAGTAGAACGGAGGTTTGCCCGCGAGCAGCTCGTAGAAAATGAGGCCCAAAGCATAGAGATCGGCGCGATGATCGATCGTACGAGCGTCAATCTGTTCGGGACTCATGTACTGGAGGGTGCCGACGCTTTGCGTGTTGGTTTGGTTCATCGCTTGGAGCATTTTGGCGATGCCGAAGTCCATGACCTTCACGGTGCCGTCCTTGAGGATCATGATGTTTTCGGGCTTGAGATCGCGATGGATGATCGCAGGCTCTTGTCCATGCGCAGCCGAAAGAGCGGAAGCGACAGCAGATACGATGCGCACGGCTTCGGCCCAAGGCTGTTTGCCGTCTTCGACGATCACGCTGCGGAGGGTGCGTCCTTCGAGAAACTCGAGGATCATTCCGAGCTGCCCGTTGGCTTCGATGCTGGCCAAGCTGCGCACGATGTTGGGGTGCTCGAGATGCGCCAGGATTTGCATCTCGTTGACGAACAACTTTCGCCCCGAGTCGCTCTTGGCTAGCTCGGGATGCAGCACCTTGATGGCTACGCGGCGCTTCGTGAGCCTTTCTTCGCCCTCGTAGACCTTGCCCATGCCCCCTTCGCCCACCAGCCGTCGGACGATGTAATCACCGAACTGCTCCATCATGCGTCTCCGATCCGCCGACCCCTATACGAACGACCCCTCCTTTCGACTTACACCACTTTCACAGAACCTCGAAGAACGAACAGCGAATGAGTGGCGAGCTTGACAGATCGAAGAGGCTCGCGGGCTGGACGAAAGTTGAATCGAGCGCGGTTGAAGTGCGGTGTATGATTCAGCGGCACATCATGAGCATGCGAAACTCATTGGAGCACAAACGATTTGCGTGTTGGTTTGTCCTGGCCGCATCGATGATGACTAGCCCGGTGCTTGCGGACGATTTGCCGCCACCGCCGCCTCCGCCGCCAGGGGTTGGTCCGGTACCATCCGCGGCGCCCGTGGGAACGGGAACGCTCGAAGCGCCGCCTCCGCCGCCTCCGGGCGTGAAGATCGAGCCTACGCCACAAGCTGTGCCGACGACGCAAACGCCTCTACCTGCGCCGCCGCAAGCAGCTCCAACGTCTAGCGTGCCAGGGCTTTCCGAGCCGCCGCCTCCGCCGCCTGGAGTGGAGCCGCCGCCGACAAAACCGAAACGGCCGCGCAAACCTAGTTTGTCGCGACCAACGTCGACGCCTTTGGTGAATACTCAGCGAACGAATACCTCGCCGGATTATACTTGGAAAGATCGGGCAAACCCTAAAACGAAATGGTATGGCTGGCATTCACTGATTGGGGTCGTGCCATTGCAAGCGATGTTCGGCGCGGGTTGGGCGATGAATAATGACCAGCTCATTTTCATAGGTGCATTGGGAAGCATTCTCATGAGCCCGATCGTGCATCGGGCAAACGGTCAGGATGGACGAGGTTGGGCGAGTCTCGGGGGCAATGTGGGCTCGCTGCTCATCGGCGGATTGATCGCCGAGGAAGTTGGCGTTGGTATCGGATTGGTTTTATGGACGACGATCGACATCAGCCTATTGCATTACAAGCCCGTGCCGCCCCAAGAGCCCCCCAAATCGGCCCTTGGCATTCATTCATTTGCGGTCGTGCCCATGATGGAGAAGGGTCGCCAGGGTTTGAGCATCATGGGACAATTTTGAAAAGATTGCCCGGACAATCGAAAGACCTTGCAGACGTGCGAGCCTTGGGGTAGAGCACGCGAATGGATGCACATGATGACGAAATCGAAGCGGCTCGGACGCCCAAACTGCTGCGAATAGCAGGCGGCGTTGGAATTCTTGCTGGATCGATCATCGACCTGACCGCCATTCAAACCCTGTCGGGATTCAAGCTCTTTGGCATTTACGCAGTTGCACCGTACCTGTTGCTCACGGTTGGCAGCATGGTGGTCATCGCAGGCGCGACGCTTTTGCGCGCACGACACAACAGTGCACTGACGCAACTGACCTGGTCGGCCATGGGTCTGGTCGTTTCGGCGGGATGGCTGTTGCTCAGCCTGAAGGGCGGCCTCGTGTCCCTTTTCGGATTGGCTAGTCCGCTCCTTGCCGCTGCGTCACTGGGCCTCGCCATTGCGTCGCTCGACGCGTGTGATCGAGTGAATGGGGCGCGCAAAAGCTTGGCCGCAAAAGGTTTGGATCTCGGGGTTTGATTCATCGGGCCGAATGATGTAACTCTTGGACCGTGCTGTCCAAAAAAAGCCTCGTTGCCTGTGTATTCGTCGCGTCCGTCACGCTCGTCGCCGGATGCTCGCGTGGCCCTGCCGAACCGGATCCGCCTGCGTCGACACCTGCTCCCACGGCTGCGACCGTCGCGCCGCTTCAATGGACGGTGCCGGGAACGTGGACGACATTGAATCCTCCTCGGTCGGGTCCGCAAAAAGCGGGTTATCAAGTCCCGAAAACAGGCAACGACAAAGAAGACGCCAACTTCGAAGTCTTCTTTTATGGTACGGGAGCTGCTGGAAACCCCGACAAACAGTTTCAGGCTTGGTTTGCCCAATTCGACGGAAACGTCGGGCAAACGGCGAAGCGAGAACGTTTTTCCGTGGGAGCGATCGAAGTGGAAACGGTCGAAGTATCCGGAACGTACAAGATCCCGCTCGGACCGCCCGTTGGGCCCAAGAAGAAGGCTCCAATGCAGATGGTCAAAGACAACTTCCGATTGCTCGGAGCCGTCGTAAAAACGCCGGATCGAGGAAATTGGTTTTTCAAGATGGCCGGCCCGAGCGATACGGTAGAAGCTGCGCGCGGAGCGTGGCGAACGCTGCTCGAATCGGCGAAGTAACGGAAATTCCAGCGCAACCGAAATGAAGTCAATTCTGCAATGGCGAGCCAATCCGGAAATACACGACGCGTTTCGTACCGCAGGCAGGACACGACACGTGTGTAATGCGCAGCCTCATGGCGCCAATGGTTTCGGCGAGGTGCTCGTCTATGCGAACAATGCCTCCGCATTGAATGCATGGAGCCGCGCGGGCGGCGATTTCAACTTCGGAGGCCGACGAGACTTCAATCGGACGGTCAGGCGCGCCTCCTGGAGAAAGCGCAGCCAAACGCTCGCGATCCCGCATGAGCTTTTTCGTCTCACGCTCGGCTTCGCGACGCTGCGCCCTAGGTCCCACTTTTTTCTTGGCGCTCATATCAAACGAGAAGCTCGAGCCCCTTGGTGAGGTAATCCCGTGCAATGACGACCTCGTGCACTTCGTCCGGACCGTCGGCAATCCGAGCGCTTCGAGCATGTCGATACCACGCGGCAAAAGGCATGTCGTCGCTATAGCCTAAACCGCCGTGCATTTGAATGGCATCGTCGAGAACATTGCACAAAAGCTGAGCCACATGCAGCTTCGCCATCGACGAATACGGTTTGGCTTCCTTGCCCAATCCCTTTTCGATCATCGACGCGCAATGGTACGTCATGAGATTGCCAGCATGAATCCCGAGTGCATGATGAGCGATCTTCTGTTGCAGAATCTGATGTTGCGCGAGCCGTTTTCCAAAAGCCTCCCGCGTCATCAAATAAGGTTTGCACATTTCGAGCGTTCGGTCGGCCAAACCGAGCCAGCGCATGCAATGGGTAAGACGCGCCGGAACGAGCCTCTCCTGGGCGAGACGAAAACCATCCCCAACCGCACGAAGCACGGCGTCTTCATTGACGCGCACCGAATGAAACTTGAATTCGCCCTCGCGGTGATCGAGCACGGGCTCGGACATCGTCGCAATGTCGCGCACGTATTCAACGCCTTCGGCGTGACGATCGACGATGAACATCGTGGCACCCGCACGAGGGTCGTCGCTCGTCCGAGCCATGACGATCAAGAATGCAGCGTCGCGACCGCCTGTCGAATACCATTTGTGCCCATTGATGACCCAATCATTACCGTCCTTTTCAGCCCGAGTGAGCAAATTCGATGGATCGGCGCCTGCGCCCGGTGCAGGTTCGGTCATGCAAAACGCGCTGGTGATTTCTCCCGCGGCCAACGGTCCGAGGTATTTCTCTTTGAGGCTCGGGCTCGCAGCTCGAAGCAATACATCCATATTGCCCTGATTCGGAGCGTCGCAATTGAACACTTTTGCGCCCACGGGCGATCGGCCCATTTCGCGAAAAAGGGCGCACATGCCCATGATTCCAAGGCCCAAGCCGCCATATAACGCCGGCAAATGAGGGACCCACAATCCCTCCGCCTTTGCCTCGGATTGCAAATGCCGCAGCGTATCGCGCTTGCCCGCGCGATCTTCATCGATAACCTGGCGTTCCTGAGGGATGACGCGCTGATCAATGAACGAGCGCACTTGCTGGCGCTTTTCCGCAATGTGGGGGGGCAAATCGAAATTCATGGCGCCTCGCTTGTTCTCCGCGGACCATCAGGACACGATCCGCCACGAACTTCATACCACGACCGCCACAGCAGAGGAGCCCCATCCATGAACGTGCGTATCGAACGACAAGGCCCGGTGACGACAGTGATTCTCGACCGGCCCGAGCGACGAAATGCCGTGGACCGCGCTACGGCGGAGGCCTTGGCGGAAGCGTTTCGAGCGTTCGAGACTGATGACGAAGCGCACGTCGGAGTTCTTTATGGCGACCACGGAACGTTTTCGGCAGGCGCGGACTTGAAAGAAATTGCAGCAGGCAGGCCGAATCGAGTGGCGCCGGAAGGCGACGGGCCGATGGGACCTACGCGAATGGTGTTGTCAAAACCCGTGATTGCGGCGATTGCGGGACATGCCGTGGCCGGAGGGCTGGAGTTGGCGTTGTGGTGCGACCTGCGCGTCGTCGAAGAAGATGCGGTGTTGGGCGTGTTTTGTCGTCGTTTTGGCGTTCCGCTGATCGATGGAGGCACGGTGCGACTGCCACGTCTTTTGGGTTTGTCCCGAGCGCTCGATCTGATCCTCACGGGGCGCAGCGTGGATGCTCGAGAAGCGCTCGCCATGGGTTTGGCAAACCGTATCGCTCCTTCGGGACAGGCAAGGCAAGTGGCGGAAACGCTGGCGCTCGAAATCGCCCAGATGCCACAAACGTGCATGCGCGGAGATCGTTTGAGCACGTACGAACAATTCGATTTGCCGTTTGCAGAGGCGCTACAGAACGAGCTTCGACACGGGATGAAAGCGCTCGAGGCTGAGGCCGTGTTCGGCGCGTCTCGCTTCACCAAAGGATCGGGACGTCACGGCACGAAAGTGGAGTGAGGTGGTTTGTCCCGGCCATGGTTTGTCAGCGGGGCGTTTCCCAATCGTCTTCGGCCGAGATTCCGCCTTCGTTCCAGGTCCAACTAATTTTCTGGTAGGTGAAAGCGATTTCTTCGCGCTCGGGGAGCTGCGCCGTAAATTTGCCCCGCGTATTGGGCATGCGGAAGTTGATCGAGCTGATGTTGGCGTTCGAAAGGCGCACGGTGAAGTGCTGCTTCTCGATGCCTGTTTTGTCAGGCGTGAAGAACTGCAGCTCGGCGCTTTGGATGTTTTCGTTGGACGTGAGAACGGCGTAGAGCAGCGGTGATGCGCGATCGAGACTCTTGCTGATGACGAAGGGCTTGTGCACGCGTTTGCCCGTGGGACGACCGCTGGCTGGGTCGCGAGGGCTCACGATTTCGTGCATGACAGCAACGACTTGAATGGTTCCTTCGCGACCTTTTTGAGTGACGGAACCCGTGAGAGGGCCCTGTCTTTGCGCAACGATTTTGAGGTACGCGTTGAGGGCCATGAAGGTCTACCAGGTACGATACGGGGGCGATGATAGCTTAGTCGGCATCAATGCGCGCGACAATCAAAAATCCTGGCATCTCGCGAATTTATCTGTGGGAGCCTTACACGAAATGACTCGGACAAACAAAAAACGGGCGACCCATGTGGATCGCCCGTTTTGTCTTAGAGACCGAACACCTATCAGGCGACCGGTGACTCCCAGTCATCCTCAGCCGTGACGCCGCCGTCGTTCCACGTCCAGATGATCTTCTGGTACGTGAAAGAGACCTCTTCGTACTCGGCGTACTTCATCAGTTCCGGATTGCGGTTGTTCGGCATGCGGAAGTTGATCGACGCGATGTTCGCGTTCGTGAGGCGAACCGTGTAGTGATTGACCTCGGTGCCGACGCCCGCCTGCGCCTTGACTTGCGGCGTCCAATGGTCGAGCTTCCACTCGGAGATGTTCTCGTTGTTGACGAGGGCGTTGTAGAGCAGCGGCGACGACTTATCGAGTTCCTTCGTGATCACGAAGGGCTTGTGCATGCGCTTGCCAGTCGGCAAACCGCTGGCCGGATCACGGGGGCTGATGATCTCGTGCGAGACCGCAATGACCATGATCGAATTCTCGCGACCCTTTTGAGTCACGGAACCCTTGAGTTCGCCCTGCTTCTGCCCCTTCAAACGGAGATACGCATTAAGAGCCATGTCAACCTGACCTAATTCCCTTGCGATTCGTCATCTGGGCTCAGTCTACGCCCCATGCGCGCTGGCAGACGTCGTACCGATCAGGAATCCAGTTTCGAGTGGACCCCACGAACCGAATTCGGCGACGTGAGGTGGGCCGTATTCTTGGCCATTCGCCAAAGACGTCAAGCATTTCTTTCGAACCACTATCTCCATTCTCCACAGCGCCAGACTCGCCGTGTCGTCAGAGCGAAACTTTCCAAAAGAGACACTCGGGCAGTAGAGCAAACCCCAAGGTCAATCGCTACGAAATCACTCGCCAATTGACAGGCAAATCATTTTTTTGAGCAAGGCGCGATCGAGGTCTTGACGGGCCGTCTGCAAATATGCATCGGCCGTTCCTCGCTGCTCAGATGCCCGCGTAGATGCCGTTCGCAGATGCAGCAGCCCACGACATCGTCGAAGTGGATCGAGCAAGACCGAAACGACCCGTGCGATCGAGCGCGATGGCTCCACCCGTAAAACCAAGTCTCACACGTAGCCTTTCGATCGCGCTACGCGTGGCCTGCTCAGGCGTGGATCCTGCTCGCATCAAGTCGACGATCGTGTGCGCGATGCACAAGCGAATCATGCCTTCACCGTGGCCTGTCGTGGACACGGCGCCTGCTTCGTCATCGGCGTAGGTTCCTGAACCGATGAGCGGTGAATCGCCCACGCGACCCGCACGCTTGTTCACCATGCCTCCAGTGCTCGTCGCCGCAGCCACGAGGCCCGATCGATCGAGCACGACGACGCCGATGGTACTTCCGGCCCAACCCGTAGGACCCGTGCCCGCACGCGCAGCTGCAAGCGCTTCCATCGCGGCTTCAGTGATGAGTGCGGCGTCGTTGACCGGGACAAACCCACGCGATTGGGCAAACCGTGCAGCACCTTCTGATGCGTATAGAACGTGCCTTCCATCCTCGAGAGCCGCGCGAGCGATGGAGATGGGATTGGCAAATCCAGGCAGCGCACACACGCCGCCCGCGCGTAAACCACGTCCCTCCATGATGGACGCGTCGTGCACGACTCGGCCTTCTTCATCCAAACAAGCGCCCGTGCCCGCGTTGAAAAGCACGTCATCTTCGAGCACGCGCGACGCACGTTCGGCGGCATCGAGCGCGCTGCCACCTTCGAGAAGCACGCCGAGCCCCGCATGTGCAGCTCGCTTGCATCCCTCGACATGGAGCGCACGTCGTTCGGGTTTCACATGACCCGCTCCACCATGCACCAGAACGCCAAAGGGCCCGAGCATTCCATCTTCAGAAACAATGTCTTCGCTCATGGATCGAGCGGGACGGTAGCGCGCCGTTGCTCGAGTGGCGAGACGCATGAAAGCGCATCAAGGCGCGTCGGTACGTGTGGCGGTGAGCTTGTACGTCATGGCGCATGGAATCGCGATGAAGACGGGAGCTTCGCCGAACACGAGATCAGCGCAATCCGAGCCCACGGTGGGCGTGAAGTCGTAACTGAGTGTCCCGGAAAAACTCGCGTCGCCTTCGGCAATTTGTCCATCGGATCGATCACGACGCTCGACAGTGCACGGAGGCAAGAAGGGATCGCTGTTCGCATCGCGCATGTTGAGCGCGACGGTGGTGTCGAACGAGAAGGTGCGTTTGTCCGCGGAGAGCTGGCCGGTGACGACCTCACCATTCTTGTCCCAGTAGATGAACTCTCCATCGCGCGACAAACGAATGTTGAAGTCCCAAGTTATTGGAGCATCAAGGGCTCCCGCACCGCACGTGTTGGTGTCCAGCTTGGCAGCAACTTTGAACATACCAATGAGCTCGCCGGGGCCATCGGGATCGGCAGGTTGGTCGAGACAAGCGACGAGCGAGAGGGACGCGAGGGCTGCAGTGAGCAAGCGAAAGAATGTGTGGGAAGACATCGGCGCGATGGTGGCGCGACGGCACGATGAAACCAAGAGCGTCTTCGTAGGGTTTCGAGCGGATACAAAAGAAAAACGGGCCGGAGGATTTACCTCCGACCCGCTCGGCCCAAACCCGGGGGCCACTCGGTCAACTGCCCGAGACCTCCGGGTAAGAACCACAGAAATTGTGCATGGTGACCATCCCTCCTCCGGCGTGCCGGCACCCCGTGACGAACCATTCGAGCGTTCGGCAGGTGGGTGTTCGTTTTGACCATCCACCGCAGCGGATGCAGCGGCGAGATGTTTTGTGCAACCAGTACCGAAGTGCTCTCTGGCAGGACCAACCCCGGGCTTTCGCCCCTCTGGTGCCCGCAAAAGTTAACACTTCGTGGTCGGCGCGCAAACCTTCAATGGCGGGACGAGATGGAGAAAAAGTGCTCTTCAGCTAGCTTCGGTGGTGGGCGGATCGGGCGGCTGGACGCGAGTATCGTTGGCGCTCTGGCCGGCTCGCTTGTGGTGGGCGAGGATCGCGTCGAGAAAAGACTTGGGGTGGACACCACTGCGCACGATGCGTCTTCGTTGCGAAGGCAGCGTGAGTGACTCGACGGTCAGCGCAGTTTCCGTGGCATGGCCATACGCAGCGAGCGTGACGACAGCGGTTACCGTCGCGCCATCGCAGCGTCTGCGAATGGTGAGCGTGCGGCGAACTTGTTGATCGTCTTCAGCCCACTGCGCGAGCCATTCGAACGTCACGACGTCAGGGCTGACGATGACGAGACGCGAAGGCATCGGTGTGCGCGGGTCTTGCGCGGCAGCGATCGCATCTTGAAAACCTCGCACGAGCTTGCAAGGCAAGGGGGCGCTAGCACCGTTGGCCTCGAGGACGAACCCGAGCTTGTCTTCTTCGAGCGTTCCGTGCTGCGTATGTGAGCTCGAATTCCCATCCATGGACACGAAGTGACGATACACGAGGGAGCACGGAAGACGCGTGGGATTTTGAAGGGTTACGCGGTCGTGGGAATGTCCGACGACGACACATGTTGGGAGCACCTGGCACGGCGTGGCCTTTCCCCCTGACCGTGCCTGTACGTCCAAGTCGCCACGAAGTAGTACTAGGCAATCGCTCGATGTCCGCATAAGGTGCGCGCAAACGTGTGGCGTACGTTCCGCGACGATGCAGGTCGTGTCGTGGTGCGTGGTCACAAAAGCCGCCGCGAAACGAATGAAGTACACTGCTCCGCAAATTCTCCTGTTTGTCGGCGTTAGCATCCTCTACGCGTACCTTCTGTGGTCCGTCGACCGGATGCTCAATGGGCGACGACAGCTCGTATTCCGCCTGATAGCCGCGATCGGAACCATCGCGGGCGTCTGTTACGGCATCACGAAAGCGGTCGACGATCACGCGATGAGCGTGGACATCATGAAGGGCGCGATCGCCCTCGGCGCGGCAGCGTGCCTTTTCTACGAGAAGCATCGGGTGATCCTGAAGCGCCCGATCTCCGAACGATGGAAAAAGTACGTCGGCATCACCCTCGGGGTGGCCGGCATCGTTGCGTACTTCAATGGGTTTTACTCGGGATATCCGAAGTATTATCACCGGTGGGATCAATTTCATTATTACATGGGGGCCAAGTACTTCAAAGAACTGGGGTACGACGGTCTCTACAAGTGCTCGCTGATTGCGCAGGACGAGCTGGGAACGATTCAATACACGGATCCGGACAATGGTCGCAGCTACAAAGTCGACTTGTCGAAAGAGGCGCGGCATCCGGACAAGAAGATCCGTAATCTCGGCGGCGATAACCTGCTTTTGCCTGCTTCCGAATTCCTCGAACATCCTGAAGTCTGCAAAGCGTCGTTTCCTGCCGATCGCTGGGAGAAGTTCAAAGAGGATGTGAAGTTTTTCCGCATTGTCTCCGACAAGGGATATTGGGAGGACATGCAGAAAGACCACGGATACAATCCTCCGCCGGTCTGGACCGTCATGGGACGTTTTTTCGCGGAATTGCATCCGGCCAGCATGCGCTATTGCCAATTCTTGGCCATGCTCGACGTGGGCTACATCGTCGGCATGTTCGTGGCGTTGTATTGGGCGTTCGGTTGGCGCGTATTCGCGATCGGAGCCGTCTTCTGGGGCTGCCAAGCATCGGCGCCGGCATATTGGACATTCGGCGCATTCTTGCGGCAGGACTGGCTGTTCTACTCGGTACTGTCCGTGTCCTTGCTCCGCAAGCAATACCCAAAGCTCGCCGGCGCAGCGCTGGTTTATGCGGGCCTTCTACGCATCTTCCCGGGCCTGGTCGTCGTGGGTTTGCTGATTGCCGTGGGCTGGACGGTCTATCGGAAAAAGTCGATGTCCCGTGAGCAGATTCAAATGCTCATTGGAGGCACGGCAAGCGCCGCGCTGCTGATTCCGATCTCGATGGCTGTAGCGGGTCCGAAATCGTATTACGACTTCTACAAGCACACGCTCGAAGTGCACGATCAGACGCCGCTCACGAATCACATGGGTTTGCGGGTGCTGATTGCGCACGACATGAAGGCGCAGACGCTGTCGCAAATCGGTGAAACGGCTGCGATGGTGGGCGATAGTTTGCAAAAATCCGGCATCGTCTCGGAAGAAAAAGCCAAGAGCATTGGCGAGGCATTCCGGAACAAGGAGGCTGCGAGCAAAGCCAGTGGGCGCATGAAGTACACGAAGGACATGAAGCTCAAAGACCCCTTCGAGACTTGGAAGACGATGCGCAACGAGCGGTACAAGAAGTATCGCGTGATTGGTTACGGGCTCATTGCGCTCACCTTTGCGCTCAGCGTGTACGTGCACCGGCGGCTGAAGTCGCTTTGGGTCGCGCAATGCTTGGGGCAGATCTGGATGATCATGTTGTCGCAGCTCACCTGCTACTACTATTCATTCATGATTCTGGCCGCACCGCTCACGAAGGTGCGTCGGGACTTCGAGCTGCCGATGATGGGTCTGGCACTGCTCAGCCAATTCGTTTGGCGTTGGTCCTACTGGAACGACGACAAATACACGGGGCTAACGCTGATTTCGCTCGTGTTCAGTTGGTACCTCTTCTTGGCGCTCATTCCGAAAAGCGCGCTCGAAAAGCTCTTTTCGCGTCGCGCGGAACCGCCGATGACTGCGTCCACTTCCGAGGCTTGATCGAGCCTTCGTCGATGTCCCTTTCCCCAGAGTTCGATACGATGGAAACCTCAGCAACAACCGAACCGGTGCGCGCTCCGAGCGACGAGAAGGCATTGGGCGCATTTCGTAAAGTGCCGCGAACGGGCGTCATTTACGTAATGGGCGAAGCGGCCAAACACGGGTATCGTTCGGGGACCGATGTGGGAACCGATGTGTGGTGCAATCTGGGGCAAGGGCAACCGGAAACGGGGCCGCTGCCTGGCGCACCGCCGCGTTGCGAATCGGTCACGATTGCGGGCGACGATCAAGAATATGCGCCCGTGGCGGGATTGTGGGAGCTGCGCGAAGCCATTGCAGACTTTTACAATCGGGCCTATCGCCGCGGAATGCCCTCGAAATACAGTGCGGAAAACGTATCCGTATCGGGCGGTGGACGAGCGTCGCTGACGCGTGCAGCGGCAGCGCTGGGCCAAATCAATCTGGGTCACTTCTTGCCCGACTACACGGCGTACGAAGAATTGCTCGACGTCTTCCGGCTCTTTTCGCCGATTCCAATCCTGCTCGAAAGCGAACACGGGTATTCATTTTCGGTAGGGGATTTGCGACGTGAAATCCAAGGCCGAGGCCTCGGAGCGATTCTCATGTCCAATCCTTGCAATCCCACGGGCAAACACGTACGCGGCGAGGAGCTGGCGGCGTGGGTACGTACGGCCCGGGACCTCGATTGCACGATGCTCTTCGACGAGTTCTATTCGCATTACATCTACGGCGTGGGTGGTCCCGCTCCAATGGAAAGCGCGGCGCGATACGTCGAGGACGTGGATCAAGATCCCGTGGTCATTCTGGACGGTTTGACCAAGAATTGGCGATATCCGGGTTGGCGCGTAACGTGGACGGTGGGTCCGAAGGACGTCATTGATGCGGTTGCGAGTGCCGGCAGTTTCCTCGATGGCGGTGGGTCGAAGCCGATGCAGCGCGCGGCCGTGCCGCTACTCGACATGGACTACGTGCGAGCCGAAACGGCGGCGATTCAGAAGACGTTTGCGCACAAGCGCGACTTGATGCTCGAAGAGCTCAAGCGTATCGGGGTCACGGTCGACGTCGCGCCGGAGGGGACGTTTTACGTATTCGGGTCGGTGGCGGATTTGCCTGCGGGGATGAATGATGGCCATTCGTTTTTCCGGTCCGCGCTGGAACATCGGGTCATCGTGGTTCCGGGCGAGTTTTTCGACGTGAACCCGGGTAAACGGCGCGCGCATCGGTTATCGAGGTTCCGGCATCACGTGCGTTTTTCTTTCGGACCGTCAGAAGAATCGATTACGCACGCGCTGGGGCGGCTGGAGAAGATGGTTCGAGGGGCGTGACAAACTTTTGTTGGGGCTCGCGGCATATCTTGCTTGACACGGCTTGGCAGCTCGGATGTCATCCGTCGCCATGTTGAATCCCTCTGCGTTTCGCCGTTATTCTCTCGCAGCCGGATTGTTCCTCGCCACCTCGGCCACCTCGGGACACGCCGCGTTTGCTCAATCTGCCCCCACTGGATCCGCCGCGGCTGCAGCTCCGGAGGGCTCGGCAGTGGGCGCGGGCGAGGCTCCGGCGGATCTGCCTCCCGAGCTTTTGGAACAAATTCGGCAATTCGATAGCATTGGCTGGAAGGAAGGTCCCACGACGGGAGACATCCAGCACGCGACGATTACCGTGCCAGAAGGCGCGATGTTCGCTGACGGTCCTGGCGCGCGAAAATACCTCGAACTCAATCACAATCCCACGTCGGGCGAAGAATTGGGCATGGTGGCGGCCAAAGATTTGTCGTGGTTCGTCATTTTCGATTTTTCGGACATTGGATTCGTCAAAGACGATGAAAAAGAAGACATCGACGCCAATGCAATTCTCGAGTCACTTCGCGAAGGTATAGCCGAAGCGAACAAGATTCGGCAATCGAGGGGTTGGGATACGGTAACCGTCGATGGTTGGGCGTCGCCTCCGCGTTATGAGCCGACGACCCACAACTTGGAATGGGCCACGCGGTTGAAGAACGACAAATCGGGCAATCAAAGCATCAATCACGATATCCGCATGCTTGGGCGCAGTGGAGTCATGAATGCGGGTTTGGTCGTGTCGCCGGACAATTATCAGCAAACGTTGCCGAATACGCGCAAGATGCTGGAAGGGTTCACCTTCAAAGAGGGCAAGCGATATTCGGAATTCAAACCGGGTGACAAAATTGCCGAGATTGGCTTGATTGGTCTCATGACCGGCGGTGCCGTCGCGGTCGCGGCGAAAACGGGCATTTTGGCCAAGCTTGGCAAAGGCGCATTCAAATTGATCGCCATCGTCGTCGCCGGCGTAGGCGGAGCGCTCGCCAAACTCTTCGGCCGCAAAAAAGAAGAACCGACAGATTCGGCCGATTCGTGATTCTTGTCGAATAACGAATAATGACCGACAGCGAAACCCTCTATCTCGTTCTCGTGGTCCTGTATCTGCTCGAAGGGGCCGCCTGGGTCCCGCAAGGTAGCATTGCGCTTTGC
>CAZETM010000042.1:0-26665 GCA_964514885.1 uncultured Polyangium sp.
GGCCAACGAGGGCGGTCGTGATTTCGATGGGTTAGGGCTGCCCCGCGGACCGTTCATCGCAAATTTGCATGGAGTTCGTGAACTGGCACTTGCAAGTCCGAGATGAAAACGTGAACTCGCTTCGTCGAATACCAAGGCGAGTCCCGAATTTCGAACTCACGTCATCCTCCTTGGCTGTGCTGGACCTGGCAACATCGAGTTTGCTGTGCATTGGTTTACGACGAGCGACGACGCCCAGTTAGGTCTTCACTTGCCGCCCTTAGTGTCTCCAAAAGCTCGTTCCAGATGTTCTTGTCGAAGTCTTGAACGAAGAAGGGCTGCTCGCTTGGGACAAGGATACGAATTCCGTCGGACCACGGGTATTCCACATTCTGGGGACTTTTCTCTTTGTCTACGGCAGGCTGATGCTTCTCGATTTCATTCGCGAGGCCTTCTAGCTTTGCAGCTATCGTCTGAAGCTGGTCGGACTTGCCTGCTTTTTCCAATGCGGGGCCACGCCGTTGCTTGAAATAGCTCTTTACGAATTTGCCGATCGGTGCGCCGGTATGTCGCTTCGTCAGGTCATTTAGCGATTTTTCGGTTTTGATTTGCGTCAATTCATAGGCTTTCGCGAGCTTTTCGGCCGCCATTTGCAGGTAATGAAGTTTATGGCAAACTGGAAGGTCCTTGTTCCTGTCGAGATACTCGTAAGCGTCCAGATCTGATTGTCCTTGCAGGGCGAATGCCCGACTCCACTCGTTGCGCTGATGTGGACTTTCGACGGCGAGAGACAAGCGTATCGAGTGGCTCGACGCTAGCCGGTCACGAAAATTCGTCGGAAAAAGGGTCAACGGGACAGTCAGTGGGGTTGCCACGTTATGCGACTCGAGCACGACCGTTTTGTTTTCGCGGTCAACTGTCGACACCTTGCATGTCGTCGACAATTCCGCGAATGTGAGCTGTTCCTTGTCGTTCATGTGCCCGTCTTGGCCTCGAGTGGGAAGAATTCACTTCTCGTAAATGGCTTTTCATTTCTGAGATCCCACCCGTCGGGGAGTTCCAACGCATTCAATCGAATCAGCTTCAACTCTCGTGGTGTCACCTCCGCAATGATTGTCCAGTATTCGACGTCGTCATCGGGCGTGAAGAGGAAGGCATCCACCTTTCCAGTTTCAGTACTTGATGTGCTCACTTCGAGGAGCTTGATCGGCTCTGAGGGATCGTCCTCACGGGCAGAGCGGACGCGGTAGATTTCTGTCAATGCAGAATCAATTGAAAAATGGGATCTTGCCAGCTCGCGGGCCGTCTCATCTTTGGTTCGCACGTTTTTCATCTCCGATCCGTTCGAAATCGAACAGATCCTATCAGGTTTTGGCAACGAATCACCACGAACTTTCGCCGAGGCACCGTTTGCAGATACACATCGTTCCCCGCCCAGTACGCACAGTTTGCCTTGGTGCTCAGGTCGGGAACGAAGCCGCGACTCCCTACGGATCGCCCTTTCGTTGCCTTTGTGTTCCGTCTGCGTGTGTGCCTACCGCGTACAATGAATGTACGCGGTAGATTGTTCAGCGATTGCCTAGCTCAATCCGTCCGACCCACCGTCGCCGCGCTCCCCTCCATATACGCCGCTTGCGCCGCTGCCAATCGCGCAATCGGCACGCGCATCGGCGAACACGAGACGTAATCGAGCTTCACCTTCTCGAAGAATCGAATCGATGCCGGGTCGCCACCATGCTCGCCGCAAACCCCGCATTCGATATTCGGCCTCGCCTTGCGTCCGCGCTCGCACGCAATCGATATTAATTCGCCAACGCCTTCGACATCCAAAGTCGTGAATGGATCTTTCGGGAAAATCCCCGCGTCCACGTACGCTCCGAGGAACTTGCCCGCGTCGTCGCGCGAAATGCCCATCGTCGTCTGCGTCAGGTCATTCGTCCCGAAGCTCATGAACTCGGCTTCTTCCGCCAATTCACCCGCACGCAATGCAGCCCGCGGCAATTCGATCATCGTCCCGAAAAGGTACTCGACCGTAATGCCTTTCTCCGCGAATACTTCCGAAGCCACGCGCGTAATCGTGTTATGCGCCAATTGCAATTCGCGCTTCGTCATCGCCAGCGGAATCATGATCTCCAACTTCGGCGGCGTGCTCTTCGTCGCCACCTCGCACGCGGCCTCGAAGATCGCCCGAGCCTGCATCTCGTTGATCTCCGGGTACGTCACTCCCAACCGACACCCGCGATGCCCCAGCATCGGATTCAGCTCGTGCAGCTCGTCGACTTTGCGCACCAGATCCACCGGGCGCACGTTCATCGTCTTCGCCAGATCTTCGATCTGCTTGCGCTCTTGCGGCAAGAACTCGTGCAGCGGAGGATCGAGCAGCCGAATGATCACCGGAAATCCGGCCATTTCCTCGAAGATCGAAATGAAGTCCTCGCGTTGGAACGGAAGCAGCTTCGCCAGCGCCGTGCGACGAGCGTCGATGTCGCGGGCCAAGATCATCTCGCGCACCGCTGCGATTCGTTTGTCGTCAAAGAACATGTGCTCCGTGCGGCACAGACCAATTCCTTCGGCCCCAAACGATCTCGCCGTCTTCGCGTCGGCGCCCGTGTCCGCATTCGCAAGCACGCGCAAGCGTCGCACCGAGTCGGCCCACTTCATGAGCTGCTCGTACTCCGCAGTAAGCGACGCTGGCGCCGTCGGAATCGCACCCAAATACACCGAGCCCGTTGCACCATCGAGCGTGATCACGTCGCCCGCACGCACCGAGATCGTCTCGGTCGGCCTGCCTGCTGCGTCGTACATCGTCACGTTCATCGTCTGCGTCTCGTAACTCACGGCGATCGACGAACAGCCCGCGACGCAACACTTGCCCATGCCACGCGCCACGACGGCTGCGTGACTCGTCATGCCACCTCGCGCAGTCAGGATGCCGTTCGCAGCCTTCATGCCGTGAATGTCCTCGGGTGAGGTCTCGGCACGCACGAGGATCACGGGCAAACCTTGACCCGCCCGACGCTCTGCTTCGTCGGAATGAAAAACGACTTGACCACTCGCAGCTCCGGGGCTCGCCGGTAGTCCTCGTGCCAGCAGTTTCTTCGGTGCTTTCGGATCGATCGTCGGATGCAAGAGTTGCTCGATCGACGCCGGATCGACACGCATCACAGCTTCGCGTTGATCGATGAGCCCTTCGCCTGCCATCTCCACCGCGATGCGTACCGCAGCTTTACCGGTGCGCTTTCCGTTGCGCGTTTGAAGCAAGTACAGCTTGCCAGCTTGCACCGTGAACTCCAAATCCTGCATGTCGCGGAAGTGTTGTTCGAGTTTGTCTTGTACACGCATCAGCTCGGCGTGAGCTTCTGGCATGCGCACTTCGAGCGACTGCTCGTCGTTGCCAGAGCCTTTGGAAACCGGGTACGGAGTACGCACACCCGCAACGACGTCTTCACCTTGCGCGTTCGTCAGCCACTCGCCGAAGAACCGCCGTTCGCCCGTTGACGGATCACGCGTGAAGGCGACGCCAGTGCCGGAATCATCACCCAAGTTTCCGAACACCATCGCCTGCACATTGCACGCTGTGCCCCATGATTCGGGGATGTCGTGCATCTTGCGGTACGTCTTGGCGCGTTGATTGTTCCAGCTTCGGAACACGGCCACGATGGCTCCTTCGAGCTGCGCCCAAGGTTCGTCCGGGAACGGCTTACCCGTTTGAGCAGCAACGATTCGTCGCTGTTCTTTCACCAAAACTCGCAACGTTTGCTCGTCGAACATCGAATCGGGCAGCTTGCGTTGCAGCTCCGCGATCGTCAGTCGAGCCGCGTCCATTCCCATGGTCACCGAGGCTTTGCGTCGCGCAGTTTCGAGCGCTTCGTCGAAAACTTTGCGCGGCACATCGAGCACGATGTCGGCGTACGTCACGATGAACCGACGATACGCATCGAGCGCGAAACGATGGTTTTGCGTGCGTTTTCCAAGCCCTTCGACGATCGCTTCGTTCAGACCGAGGTTCAGAATCGTGTCCATCATGCCGGGCATCGATGCACGCGCGCCCGAGCGAACGCTGAAGAGCAGCGGGTTTTCCGCGTCGCCGAAACGCATGCCGACGATCTGTTCAACACGCGCGATCGATTCACGTGCGTCGTCCATGAACCCGTCGGGAAGTTTTTGGCCGTGAGCGAAGAACTCCGTGCAGACTTCAGTCGTGATGGTGAAACCCGGCGGAACGGGCACACCGAGCCGCGTCATCTCATGCAGCCCCGCGCCTTTGCCGCCGAGCAGCGCCTTCTGTGATCCCTCGCCATCGGCTTGGCCGCCCCCGAAGAAGTAAATTCGCTTCGCCATTGAATCCTCGTCGTCGCTCGCGTGCCTGAACGTCTTTGCGCGATGCGCAGTCGCGCGCGCATTCGTGGCACTGCTACCGCTCTGGGTGCAAGCGAATTGTGGCTCCGCGCTACGGAGCACGGCGTTTACGGGATGGAAAAGTAGGTCTCGAGGTGAGGATGTCACGTACGTAAACGACGTCGCGCACGTAGCGCATTCAGTGCAGCCAAAGTACCACGAGCCGGCGTACGCATGCTCGCTTCGCAGCCGCCACGTACGACCGATAATACCGCGACGAAGAGCGAGGTCGCCCGCATGCTTTTCCCGTGCATTTGTCTGCGCCCTTCGAATTGATCAGCGCACGGAAAATCGCGCCGCCACCGTACGAACGGAAAGCCGCGCATCCGCGGGACGAATCACCAATTCGTGATCCCCGGGAGTTACGCGATAACGAGTCCGAAAAGGCGCTCGTGACCGGCCGATCACTTCGCCGTCCACGACGAATTCCACTTCTTGGATTTGGCGGCGCTCGGGATTTCCACCAATCACTGAAGCTCCAAGGGCGATCGATTGTGACGTAGTGGATTCTCCCTCGTACACGAAGACGCTACCTTCCGACAAACCATCGATGCGCAATGCTTCGGCCGTCGTTGCCGAGCAACCTGGCACATTCGATTTCGACAGCCATGGCAAACCGAACGTATCGTGCCCCGGCGCGCCAGGCGCAAGCGAAGCCAAAAAGTTATCGTAAACTTCCGGCAATACCACAATCGATTGTTTTCCAGCCGGATCGCAGACGAATGCAGACTCGCCCGTTGGCTCGATTCGTCGCGCATTTGCGCGCACGTGCAGGTCGCACGATTCTTGGGGAGCTTTTCCTCGAATGAAATGTCGTTCGGCATGGTCCACGCAAGCAGGCCCGGGCAGTTTTCCCGATAGCGGACAAACCTCGCTGACCTCCAAGCTTTTGGCGTCCCATAGCGGCGCGCGTGCGGGCACATCATGCATCGTTCGTCGTATCACGTCGGCAAACAACGGACCGGCACCTGTTGCACCGGTCAATTTCTGCGTAGGCGCTCCGCTCGTATTGCCGAGCCAAACTGCAACGGTTCGTTCATGCGTGTACCCCGCACACCAAGTATCTCGATATCCCGAACTCGTTCCCGTTTTTACGGCGACCGGAAACCCCAAATCGAATGGCCCGCGCCCATGCAGACCGCGCACACGGGCAAGAGGATCGGAAAGCGATTCGGTGACCAATGCCGCTACGGCCTGATCCATGATTCGTTTTCCTGCGGGTGGAGTCGAACCATCGCCGAGCACGAGCTGCAATGGTATTTGCTCTCCACCGCGTGCGAGCGTCACATACGCACCCGCCAATTCGCGCAGGGTCACTTCGCCCGCTCCGAGCGCCAGAGCGAGCCCATAATGACTCGCGTCCTTTTCGAGACTCGAAAAACCGAGATCCCGCAACGATTCCAATAGTCGCTTTTCGCCAATTTCTGCCGCGAGACGCACGGCCGGCACATTCAGGCTCCCCGCGAGCGCTTCCCGCGCACTGATTGGACCTTCGAACGTCCCGTCGAAATTGCCCGGAGCGTACGTTCCGCCCGTTTGCGAAAAGAAGGTCGGCACGTCCGCGAGCGGCTCTGCGCCAGTATGCCCATCGGCAAAGGCCAGCGCATACACGAACGGTTTTAATGCCGAGCCAGGCTGCCTTCGGGCCCGCACCATATCGATTTGACCCGAGATCGACTCATCCCAGAACGAGCCACTTCCCACCCACGAAAGCACTTCGCCCGTCACATTGTCCACCACGATGACCGCGGCGTTTGTTGCGCCAAACCCTTCGAGGGACGCCAGGTGCGTGTGCACCAATCCTTCGACGTCTTTTTGCAGCGCTAAATCCAGCGTCGTTCGGTTGGTTCCGAATCCGCGCTCGCCCGGTGAAACCGTCTCTGCAACGACCGCATTTACGAAATGCGGCGCGTGAAACGGTCTCTTGAGCGGTTTCACTTTCACCGGCTCCGCCAAGGCACGCGCCAAATCGGCATCGGTGAGGATCTGTGCTTCGTGTAATGCCTCGAGCAATGCCCGCTGTCGCAGAATGACTCGGTCCGCATGTTCGTACGGATCTAGAAACGACGGCGCTCGGGGCAATACCGCAAGATATGCCGATTGCGCGAAACTCAGGTCACGCGCTGCCACGCCGAAATAACCTCGCGCTGCCGCTTCTGGCCCTAACAAACCATGCCCATAATCGAGGCGGTTCATGTACGCTTCCAATATGGTCTGTTTGTCGGCGACTTTTTCGAGATTTTGCGCGCGAGCAGCCTCTACGAGCTTTTTCCACAACGTGCGTTTTTCGGGCTTCCCTTCGCCATCGAGCAATTTGACGAGCTGCTGCGTGATGGTGCTCGCCCCGCTTACGAGCCGCGCTCCTTTGACGTTTTGCCCAATGGCTCGGGCAATTGCGACACCATCAACGCCGTCGTGATCGAAGAATCGTTTGTCTTCGCTTACCAGCGTCGTCGCGACGATTCGTTCGCCCATGTCCGATAGCGAAATGGGTTGTCCACGCAGGTTCGTCTCCGAAACCATTTCGCGTAGCAGCTTTCCATGACGATCTTCGAGACGATGCCCTTCGTGCCAATGTTCGGTCAGCTCTGCCGACGGTTCTCCTGCTTCGGTTTGGGCATGGTGCACCAGCGTAAAACCACCAGCAAGGGTCAGCGTACCGATGGCAGCAAGGGCGATTTTGCGTGCGCGGCTCACTGGATCGTTACCAGTCCAGCGTCGCTGTATCCCATACCATCCGATTCGTACATTAATTCGCCGACTGCAGCAGGCAAAGCGAATACGCCCGGCGTCGTCGCTCGCACGAGGAACGTTGCCGCGACGGAATCGCCCCACGGACGGTCGAAGTAAATGCTCACCCGGTCGTCATGCATTTCGATGTGGCTAGCTTCCGAAGAATTCCACCGCAATGCATCTGCGAACGGATGATGGCTTTCGATATCCGGTGCAGTGGCCACGGTCGCTAAATCCGGTTGTACCGGCTCGAAACCAGCGGGCAGCCGATCCGTGAGCGCCACATAACCTCGGCGTTCTTCAGCCAGCTCCGGCAATCGTGCAAAGAGCGCCACGCGCAGCAAATCGCCTGCTTTCACTTTGCTCAGATCCACCGCTCCACCACGCGGATCGCTGATTACGCGATACACCGACGGTCCATGGGCGCCGCGGGTTTTACTCGGCGCATCGGCTGCCGACATTGTTCGTTGCCAGGCTGCCGAAATCGTGTATCCCATTGCCTCGGCGCTGTCTGCTTCGAGAATGAGCTTAACCTTTTTGCCTTTGACGCGCCCAACGGGAATGGCAAATTCTTTGCTGCCGAAACCCATGTCTTTGCTGACTGCCAAGGCTTCCCCATCGAGCTTTGCACGTACCGGAGCGCCTTCTTGCGTGCTTGTTTCCAGGTGCGTGCTCAGCGCGAGCAGTGAATAGGCCGTGGCTTGCGTCGTGTAGTTTTCCATATTGGTCGCTGCTTGGCTCAGCAATATGGGTAGCAATGGCGAAGTGCGGCGCAATCGTGCCAGCGCGATGGTTGCTTGCGCCACCGAGCGCTCGGTCGAACCGAAATACGAGAAATCGTTTAATCGATTTGTGTTCAGCAACTTGCCTTCCGGGCTGAAGCTGCTTTCGACGGCGTCGAGCAATTCTTTGACTCGATCTTCTTGTCCGGACAGTGAGGAAAGCGCAAGCGCGAGGCTCGACAAGCCAAATACGCTTTGGTCGGGTTTTCGATCATAAAGAGCATCGGCCGCGCTCGATTCCAGCGACCCGGCATCCGCAAGGCTTTCCGCAATAGCTGCCGATACTTCCGGCGCTATGTTCCGCCTGAACATTTGATCGTACAGGTATCGCTTCATGCCTTCCAGCATTCCTGAAGGCGGCTGCACGCCGGCCTTTTGCGCCAGAATGACCGCTCGAATGGCATACGCCGTGCCGTACACATTGGGCTCGTCGCCGCCTGGCCAATACGCAAGGCCACCTTCTGATGTGCGCATCGTGGCGAGACGCATGATGCCTGCGCGAATCCGATTATCGAGTTCCGCCTGGGATAGCTGCGATATTCCAATGCGGGGCAGAATCGTGCGTGCGGCAATCAACGGCAACGTGCTCGAAGTCGTTTGCTCCACGCATCCGTGCGGATAGCCGAGCAGCCATTCCAGACGCGCACCGAGCTCGGGCCAAAGATGTTGGCCCACTTTGACCGAAATGCTTCCACCGCGATCGATAACGCTCTCGGGCACGTCGAGCAATACTTCGCGTGTGCGTGTAAATGCACCACCTACGCGCGGATGCTCGTCGATACCGGGCTCGCTCACGGCGAGTTTCGCTTCCACTTCGTCCAGCGTTTTACCGGATTCGTCTTGAGCGGTGAACACGAGCGGCAACGTTCCTGCGCTCGAGGGCGCCATGGCAAACCCAATGCGCGTTTTTGCATGCGAAGGAACGCTGACCGTTTGCATCCGAGAACCGAGTTTTACGGTCGCGGCAAGCGTCGAAGCTGTTTCATTATGCAGCATCGCGGCAGCTTCGAATTTGTCTCCCACGCGTGCGAAGCGGGGCACCACGGGCACGAGCATCACGGGCTTTTTCACGAGGAAGCTCGATTCCGCACGAGCGCCTTTGCCTTCGCGATCGAGCGCGACAACCATGATTCTGAATTCCGTGAGGTTATCGGGAAGTTTGAACTTCACGCTCGCTCGGCCGTTAACGTCCGTGCGTACGTCGGGCTTGAAAAGCGCGGTCTCGACAAACTTCTTGCGCGCCTCCGTAATGGTCGACAGTGCAACGCCGCCACCGTCACCGGATACGTGGCTACGCCCGAACAACTCGCCCAGATCGCCGCGTGAATCGCGCACCCGGAAAGACAAACCTCGTCCCGGTCGCAACGCCACCGCCGGGTCGATTGGGTGGAAATCCGTCAATCGCAGAACGCCCTCGTCGACGACAGCCAGGGCCACTTCGCAATCTGCTTCCGGTTTGCCTCCATCGGTCACTTCGATTCCGATCTCGGCTTCGTCTCCAGGCGCATATTCGGGTTTGGCGCTCCGAACGGCGGTTTCTAGGCGCGCACCCGACATCGATACCGAAAGCCGTACCGCTCCAAGCTTGTAATCGGCAACAGCGCGTCCTTTGGCACCAATCGGCAAAAGCGTCATCGTTGCATGCACCCACGGTGCGTGTTCCGCGGCGAGCGGAACTTCAATGATCGTTGCCCCGGCTTTGATTCGTTTGGCCTGTTTGGACAATACGTCGCCTTGCTCGACCGTGGTAATCAGAGTGGCTTCCGGATACGGATTGCGTACCAAAATCTTGGCGGTCTCGCCCGGCGAATATTTGGGTTTGTCTGCGGCCAAATCGAGCACGTGGGGTTTTTCCGGTGCACCAGCAGCCGTATCGCTTTCATTGCCATACGCCCACACGGAGACGGCGCCGCCGACTTGACCATCCACTTCCGCCTTGATTTCGTAGCTGCCTGGCTTTTCAATGGAAAGCGTGCAATTCACCGGCTGCTTGGCGCTCGTGACCGAACATCGACCCTCTTCTACACGCTTTGACGACCAATCCCAATCGACCGAGCCGCCTGCGCCGCGCCGCTTGACGTAGGACCATTCGATCCGCTCGAGTTTTGCAGTAATGGCAGTTCCATCGACTGGCCGTCCCTCGGTATCGATAATGCCCAGCTCCACGGGCACTTTGTCTCCCACGCCAAACCACGATGAATTGAGCTTCAAGCCTGCATAACGACCAGCCGGATGCAAAACGACATTTCCTTTGCCCGCAATGTGCCTGTGCGAAGCATCCGTCACGTCGGCTTCGACAGTAAACCTTTGCGGACCTACGCTGGATTGCATATCGAGCGATTGCACGATTGCCAAGGTTCCATCCGACGAGAGTGTTCCTTGGCCCGCCCGGGACCATGGTTTTTCGTCATCGTCGTACCAACGAGGCGCTCGGCGAAATACGAGCCCCGCAGCCGTCAGCGGTCCGTCCGGAAATGCGGCCGGATCACGTCGCACGGTCCACGAAGCCTGGGCCTTGTCCATCGGCGCGCCGAATAGATAACGCGCTCGCACCTCGGCGCGTAACGTGTTTTTCTCTTCCGCTTTCGCATTTACATCGACGACGAACCGCGGAGGCTCGAATTCGGCCACTTGAATCATGGTCGTAGCCAGGGGCGTGTCTTTGGTATCTGGCGTTTCCAACAGAATGCGATGCCGGCCAATTTTTGCGTCGGCCGCAAGGTTCACGGTCGTCGAAAAACTTCCCATGTCATTGGTCGACAGCGTTTGCGTAAAGACTTCGTCATCGGTCGGTCCGAGCACCCGCATTCGCAAGGATGTATTGACCACCGGACGTAGCCACGGTCCGTCGGGTTTGCGCACCGTTGCTTTGACGAATACGGCGGAGCCAGGACGATAAATGCCGCGGTCGGTCAAGACAAACGCTCGGCCCAGGCTCGATGAGGCTTCTTCGGTCCCTGCGAGGTCCGGGAACAGTTGTCGATCGGAAAGCGCAGCACCTCCGAGTGGCAAATGCAATTGGGCGTCTGCGGCGCGGATGTCGAGCAGCGGTTGATCCGTTTCTCGCAAGTCGAAAGGCAAAAATGCGAGGCCAAACGTATCTGTTTGAACGGCCGACGAATTCTCGTCCCCCGCCAAACGCACCGAAGCGCCCGGAACGGGCAGACCACTGGCCAGGCGCGCTACATGCACAATGGTTCCATTCGGCATTGCGCGCGTATGCACGGCGAGCGATTTTTCATTACCGGGGCGCAACAGGGCGACGATCGGTTTGCCCGCGTCGCTACTGGGTGACATTTGTAGGACGTTGGATCCAAAAGCCGTCTGGCCGACCTCGACCGTGGCCACATAGGTTTGTCCGGCACTGAGGTGCGACGACAGATTCACTTGCGTCGTGACCAATTTGTCGCGTTCTGGTTTTACGGGAATGCTCACGCGAATCGGCGCGGGCTCGCTCGGCAATTCGCGCGCACGCATTCGCTTGAGGGCAGCTTCTTCGGCGGCGCGATCGCCAGCAGGGACGGGCCACGCCAAAAGCGTCGCTTCGATCACGTTGCGCGTCGTAATGGCAAACTTGCGCGTCGTTTCAGGATCCAGCCACAAATTGCCATCGGCCATGGTTACGCTGGCGGCCAAAGGGGCTTTGTCGACCTTGAATGAAAGTGGTTTGTCAAGGCGAGTTCCGAGATCATCGATCAATCCCTCAACATTTACTTCGTACGTCTTCGAGGGCTCGAAGTCGCCGCGAATGGTGATTGCATTGTCCCAGGTCACGTTGTAAATCGTCATGTTCCGTAACGCAGGCGTCACGCGAATTTGTTGCCGCAATTTGTTCTCGGGCGTGGCAATGCGACGATTGAACTGAATGCGAATCTCTCGACCTGTGGTTGATAACGTGCGCCCGTCGAATGAACAAGGCCGGTCGCTTCTGCCCGATTCCCACGACCACTCACACGTTACCTCAGTGAATGCCAGCGGCTGGGCCACCGTGACTTCCACCGACCGGCTTTTCGCCCCTTTTTCAGCGTGCAAGTCTTTGGCATCGAATCGAAGATCGGTGCCCGTTGCAATGGGCGACACCGGGCGAGCCAGCACGACGTAGCGTGGGTCCACCTTGATGCCTTGGAATGTTGGCGTCTTCGGATGATCCACCACGATCGAAATAGGGCGCTCGGTTTTTACATTGATGAGCGACACGAGCGCTCGAGCAGTTGCCAAATCAATGGGTTGGTCATAGAGCACCGCGAACGTTTCGCGTGACGATACATCCACCGAATAATTCGGGTGCATGGCAATGCTTTTCGGTCGTCCAGCGACGGGCAGGTATCCGAGATCTTTTCCGGCAATCGTGACGCCAGGCGTTGCTGTGAAGGTCGCTTTCCACGTCGTTGCCAATGCCGCTCCGGCTGGGGTTTTGACTGCGCCGAGTTCCACTTCGTATTTCGTTTGGGTATCGAATGGCTTTTTCGCGGCAAACTCAATCGTGCGGTCGTCGACCCAATGTGCTTCGCCCTCGACGGTGGGTGTGATTTTTAGCGTTCCCTCCGTGGCGGGGATGGGCTTCTTGCTGGTAGCACCTGCGGCACTCGCAATCGGCTGATTGAATGCGACGCGAAACGAGGTTCCGTGAAATGAAAACGTGCGTTCGGAATTGTTGCCAGGAGAATTGACACGCAATTCGCCCGAGCTGTCACTCGCGTCATAATTGCGCAGAGGTAATCGCTCGACACTTGACGGCGCGGGAGGAAAGACTATGAGTTTGTCTGGAGCGTCCGCTGCGCGGGTAATGAGAATGGGCGGCGGTGGTTGTTGTGGGGCTGTCGTGAGTGTGGTCGGTGTGCTGCTGCAAACCAGCCCGAACGAGGAGGCGAGGAGGAGTGCGGGCAACAACCAAAGCGGGCGGCGGCGAACGGAAGGCATGCTTGAGGTCTCCTGGGCACGGGTTGTATCCACACCACGGGCCGAGAACAAAAATGAACAAAATCAAGATCTTGCGAACCCGTCGTGTGTCTAGGTGACCGCGCTGGTGTGTGCATGATGCCGCGCTTTTCGCCGGAAATCCACGGTCGCGTGAAACATCGTGCATCAGCGATTGCTCATCGCTCGACAGTTTGTCATGATGCGCTCACCCTCCGTTCAGGTATCCCTGCATGACCATCGCCGTCGTTGCCGAAAAACCATCTGTTGCCCGGGATATCGCCCGAGTTCTCGGCGCGACGCAAGCCGGTGACGGCGCGATCGAAGGCGCGGGGTACGTCGTCACCTGGGCGATTGGCCATCTCGTTGCGCTGGCGCAACCGCATCAAGTGGATCCAGCCTGGAAACGATGGGATCTGCGCACGCTTCCGATGCTGCCGTCTTCGTGGCCCTTGGTCGTCATTGAAGAGACGAAGAAGCAGTTCGACGTCGTGAAGAAAATCCTTCGGCGCGGCGATGTCGAATCCATCGTGTGTGCTACCGACGCGGGGCGCGAAGGTGAGCTGATTTTTCGTTACATTTACGACGCTATAGGATGTGCGAAACCTGTGCGTCGATTATGGATTTCCTCGCTTACGCCGGACGCCATTCGTCACGGTTTTCGGAATTTACGCGACGGGAAGCTATATGATCCCCTTGCGGACGCAGCCAGAGGGCGCAGCCGCGCCGATTGGCTCGTGGGGATGAACCTTTCGCGTGCGTATTCGTTGGTATTCAAAGAGGATTTCTCCGTCGGTCGTGTGCAAACTCCGACCTTGGCGATGGTGGCCGAGCGCGAGCTGGCCATTCGCGCGTTTGTCCCGGAAGACTACCTTGAAATACGCGCCACGTTTTCGCCTAAGGTTGTTGCAGAAAAACGCGAGGACGCGAGTTATGACGGCGTGTTATTGGACGTTCCGGAAAAACCAGATGCTCCTGTAAAGCCTCGCCGCCTTGCGCCAGATGGACAAGAAGCTGAGCGAATCAAGTCACGTGTGCAGCGCGGGCAAGCGCGTATTGAAAAGTTATCGGCCGAAACGCGCCGCACTCCTCCTCCGTTTCTTTATGATTTGACGGAACTGCAGCGTCATGCAAACCGGATCTTCGGCTTCAGCGCGCAGCGCACGCTCGATGTCGCGCAAGGCTTGTACGAGCGACACAAGCTCATCAGTTATCCGCGTACCGATAGCCGCCATTTGTCGACCGATATTGCGCAAATTCTTCCCGCCGTCGTATCGGCCATCGAGGCGCCATATTTATCCCTATTGGCCCCGGGCACAGGCCAAAAGCCGCTCGGAAAACGCTTCGTCGACGACGCTAAAGTCACTGACCACCATGCCATCATTCCGACGACGAACAATGCCGCGGGGGCGAGTTTATCGGCGGAAGAACGTAAAATTTACGATTTGATTTGCCGCCGCCTGTTGTGCGCCTGGCATGATGATCTCATTGAAAGAACGACGACGGTCATTACCGAAGTAACCTGCGACGACGACGGAAAAACCTGTAAAGATCGCTTCAAAACGACGGGCACGGTGATTGAGCAACCCGGGTGGAAAATATTGGACCTCGGGGGCGTCAAAGAAGGGCCGAAGAAGCGCAAGAAGAGCGATGCTGACGCCGATAGCGACGACGAGCCAGAGAATCAGGCGCTTCCGCGGGGTTTGCAGCAGGGACAACCCCAACGAGTGGAAGACGTTCGGATCGACAAGAAAAGAACGAAACCGCCCAAGCGTTTTACCGAAGGAACCCTGCTCACGGCTATGGAGACGGCAGGAAAAACCCTCGACGAAAAAGAGTTGTCCGATGCATTGAAAGATTCCGGGCTCGGGACGCCAGCCACGCGCGCGGCCATTATCGAAACGCTCATCAAGCGCGAATACGTCGTGCGCGAAGGCAAGAGCATCATTGCCACGGACAAGGGCATTCTGCTGGTAAATTCCGTGCATCCGCATGTGAAGAGCGTGGCGATGACGGGAGAATGGGAAGCGCGGCTGGCGCGAATGGCAAGGGGCGATGGCGACTTGAAAACATTTCTTCGGGCTATCGAGGGCTACATCAAGTACGTCGTCGGCGCCGTCCAAGATGGTGAAGTGGGTGCGCCGCCGATTGAAACCACGAAATCGAATGGCGTGCTGGCTGCTCCAGAAACGAAGAAGGGCGCAGTGAAGCCGGCAGCGTCCAAGTCACGAGCGGCGGGGGCGGATTACGAATCCAGCAGCGTCGGCGGTGCAATGACGGTTGCGAAAGAGACGAAGGGTACGAAGCGTACGACAATGAATGGAAAAGCTACAAATGCCGCGGCTACGGTGACCAAAGCGCGGCCGTCGACTTCATTGATTCCGGATGTTCCCGTCGAGCGTAAGCCGGTTACAACAGGCATGCCGCTCGTGGATATTCTGCGTGAGCGTTTTGGTTTTCCCAAGTTTCGCCGATACCAAGAACCCGTTTGTCGGGCCGTCACCGAAGGCAAAGACGTCTTGCTCGTCATGCCTACCGGAGCGGGCAAGTCGCTTTGTTATCAGCTTCCCGGCGTGGCGCGAGGCGGAACGACGCTCGTCATCAGCCCGCTGATTGCGCTGATGGAAGATCAAGTTGGCAAATTGAGAATGCAGGGGTTTGCGGCGGAGCGTATTCATTCTGGACGCGACCGAGCAAGCTCGCGTGCAGCATGTATCGATTATCTGGCGGGTAAACTGGACTTTTTGTTCGTGGCGCCAGAGCGCTTTCGTGTGCCGGGTTTTCCCGAAATGCTAGCCAAACGAAAGCCGACGCTCGTGGCTGTCGACGAGGCGCATTGTATTTCGCATTGGGGGCACGACTTTCGCCCCGATTACCGAATGATCGGTCAACGATTGCCGTCGCTGCGACCAGCGCCCGTCATTGCGCTCACGGCAACCGCAACGCCCGTGGTGCAGGACGATATCGCACGCGAGCTTGGCTTTGAGACCGGGGCAAGGTTCATTCATGGGTTTCGCCGGACGAACATTTCTGTCGAAGTCGTCGAACTCACGCCCGCTGCACGACTCGAGGCAATAGGAAAACTGCTCGCCCCTGAAGATCGCCGGCCAGCCATCGTGTATGCGCCCACGCGTAAGCATGCTGAAGAGACGGCCAAGTTGTTATCGAAGAAGTTTTCTGTGGCGGCATACCATGCAGGTATGGAAACAGGTGTCCGAGATCGAATTCAAACGGCGTTTCTTTCGGGGGATCTCGATATCATCGTCGCGACGATTGCCTTCGGAATGGGTGTAGACAAAAGCGATGTTCGCACCGTAGTGCACATGGCGCTTCCGAGCAGCGTGGAGTCCTATTATCAGGAAATTGGCCGAGCTGGTCGTGATGGCAATCCTTCTCGCGCCATTTTGATGCATTCATTCGTCGATCGTCGCACTCATGAATATTTCTTCGAGCGCGACTACCCCGAACCGGCATTGCTCTCCGCGCTCTACCAATCGCTCACGGACAGGCCGCAGACGCCGGATGCGCTGGCGTCGAGGTTTTCATCCGAGCGCGAAGTATTCGACAAGGTGCTGAACAAATTGTGGATTCATGGCGGCGCTATCGTTGATCAGGAAGATTCCGTCCAGCGAGGTCATGATGACTTCTTGCCGGAATACATTGCTCAGCGTCGCCATAAGCAAGAAAGCTTGGCCAAAATGGCTAAGTTTGCCGAGGGGCATATTTGTCGAATGCTCCATCTCGTGCGCCATTTCGGTGACCAAGAAGACGACGGCTCGCCGTGCGGCATTTGTGACGTATGCGCACCCGATGCGTGCGTGGGGCGCAAATTCCGCGAGCCAAGTGCTGCAGAAACCGCGGCGATCAATAAAATACTAACGTCGCTTTCGCACGAGGATGGGCAGGCCATGGGCCGACTTCATCGCGAAACGTTTGGTGATTCGCTCGACCGCCGCTCATTCGAACATATCGTGAATGGCCTGTCACGCGCGGGGCTCGTGCACGTGCGCGCGGAATCCTTTGAAAAAGGCGGGGAACGGATTGAATACCAACGGGTTACGTTGTCGGAGGATTCGGCTTCGGCGTCGTGGAAGCAAGCCTCTGCAGCTCGTTTCGTTACGCTCGATGAAAAACCGGTGAAGAAGAAGGCAGCGAAAGAAAAAGCTGCATCCGGTACGAAGTCGAAAGCGTTTTGGGCGCGCAAAGCAATGGCACGAAAAAAGCGAAGCGGCTGACCGTTCTTCACGAGCTGAAAAAGAACGCACGGTTTTTACCTTCCCTGATCCAACGTGTCCAAGCGTGGGACATGAATGATGCACGTGCATGAATGCCGTGTGCATGACCGTGACTTGTCTACGATTCTCGCGTTTCGTGGGAATCGAGGGGAGCTCTTCGACATGAAAATGCTTCGGTATACGTTGGCCACTCTCGTTCTTTCCACATCCGTGGGGCTTGTCGCCTGCGGCGGTGCCGAGCCCGATCCTGATCCGGCGGTCCAAGAGATTGCGCAGGAAGACGTGGTTGAATTGGGCGATTTGATCACGCAGGATCCGGATGCGTCGGCGGCTGCGGAAATGACTGGCGATCCGGCAATTATGCTCGCCGAAGCAAAGAAGCAAGGCGAGAAAGCGCGCGGTGACGTGGCCGCAGTGCTTGGTTTCGTCAAGCAATTGGCTGCTGAGGCACCGGTGATGAAAGGCGCCAAAGCTGACGGCAAAGCTTTCTCGCTTTGGAAGAAGGCGATTGCCGGCAAAGATACCTCGCTGCTTTTGGTGCGTGTCGAGCCGGGACGCTTTCGGTATTTGGTAGCGGTCGAAAATGCCGACGGCACGCGTTCGCCGCTGCTCGCGGGCATTTTTGTGAAAAAGGGCCCGGGAACCGGTGGTGGTCGTTTCCACGTGAATTTGACCAACGTGAGCAACGCATTTGGCGCGCCAGAAGCAGACGGCTCGATCCATTTCTGGTTTGCCAACCATAAAGGCGACAAACGCGGTCGGCGCATTGCGTATCGCAACGTGGTTCGTCGCGACGATCCCGACAAGCGTGTCGTCAATTATGGCGCGGATCTCGTGAGGTTGGTTGGTGTTGGTGGAAGATTCCGTTCAGTGGGCGTGGGCGATTTCGTTCAACAAGTCCCCGGCAAGGAAGCGATGGGTTTACGCGTGTTGTGGAAAGCGGGCGAAGGAGGGCGCGCGTCGGCGGCAGTGGCCACGATTGGCCCGATGAAACAATTGCTTGGCATTGCGCACGAGTGCTGGGACATGGACGGCAAACGCACGGCATATTCGGACGACAATCCGAACAACGACGCCGACCAGCCGAATGAAGGCGTCGTGACCATGTGCGCAGGTCTCGCGCAAGAATCGCCGACCGATCAGGGTAATGTGAGCGAGAGCGGAATGGATATCGATCCGCAGCTCAATGCATTGCTCGAGGAATCGGGTGCCATGGATATCGACGAGGCCGAGGCGAACATAGTGACCGACGAGAACGATGGCATCTGATTCATGAATTACGTGCGCTTGGTGGCCGGGTCTTTCCGGACGCTCCTCGTGGTTTTGGCCGCCCAGGCGGTGGCCCCGGCCATTTCAATGGCCTACGAGGAGGGTCGGACCGAATACGGCGCGCGTCTTCGCTTGGCTTCCTTGCCGGCACGGGTGTGGTTCTCCATGCCCGTGCCGGGCTTTTTCGACGGTGGCCAGGGTGCATTGTCACGGGCGATGGCGACGTGGAATGGGAAGAGCTGTTCATCGCCGATATTTTCAGGGGCAAAGGCTCAAACCGAGGCATTGGTTGAGATTCGACCAATTCGTAACAATTGGAGGTTCGGACCTAGCATTGCGGCACATACGGACATCAAAAGCGATCCATTCAAGGGCGATATTCGCCACGTGATCATTGAAATCGATGCGAGCAGGCGCTGGAGTGAAGACGCGGTCGTACCTGCGGACGCGCTCGACTTGGAAACCGTTCTTTTACACGAGCTTGGGCATGCCGTCGGGCTCGATCATTCGCGGCATTACCAGGCGATCATGCGTGCAGGAATCAAACCGGGACATGCACCCCGCAGAGCCCTGCATGAAGACGATATTGCGGGGATATGCGCGGTTGCCCGAAGTGCCGTGCCGGACGTGAATAGTTTGTCTCATGTTACGATGGAAAACCACTCGAGGTCAAAGTGGCTTTGGGGAACGATCGTGGTCTTCGTCGGAGGATTACTCTATTGGTTCGGGTCGGGTATCCATTCGCGTAAGCGCTTGATACCATGATGAAAGTTCACTTTGGCGCTGTCTTCGCTGCAATCGGCAAGCAGTGCAATTTCACCGAAGCTCAACTCGTGAAACAGCCGAAGCTCGACGACGAGACGCTGTTTCGGTGGTAGCTCGGCGATACGCGTGGCGACCCGATTCCACACCTCGGCGGCGACGAGCCTGCTGGTTTCGAGAGAATGCGTGAATGCGGGCAGATCGTCGAGCTCGCCGATGGGCGCTTCCTGCGTGGCGCGTCGGACATGGTTCAATGCCAAATTGACCGCAATACGATGCAGCCACGTCCGAAACGTGGATTCGCGACGAAACTCACGAAGCTTTTCGAATGCATTCAAGAATGCTCGCTGCGCTACGTCTTCAGCATCTTCATGACGCCGCACATACCGTCGGCAAAGTCGCGTGATCGAATCGCGATGCTGCACGACCAACGCGTCGAAAGCGTGCTTGTCGCCTTGGAGGGCGCGGTCGACCAAAAACGCGTCGGGATCAACGCGCAAAGAAGGGCTTTCGTCGTGCATATCGTGTTTAGGCTACTGCATCTTTGGGCCATTGTCGTGTGAAATCACTTTCGCGGCTCGCAGGTGCGGACAGAATATGTCCAACCATTGTTGGGCGACCAGCGAAGTGCGCTGCGATCTCGAAGCGCACGTGGTATCATCGAGGCATGCGTTTTGCCGCTTGGTGTGTGAAGAGTGTCCTTTTCGGCGTCATTGTGTGCGGAGGAGCATTGCCGGTTGCAGCCGCCAATGCTGACGACAGCGAAACATTTTCGAGCGAACGCCGAGAGGCTGCTCGGCGCTCGTTCGAGCAAGGCGAGCGAGCCTATGAAGCAGGTGATTTCGTACAGGCCGCGAAATCATTCGGCGAAGCGTATCGTCTCGCTCCGCATTACGCACCATTATGGAACGCCGCTCGTTCTTGGGATCGCGCTGGCGAACAAACACGTGCCGCGAATGCTTATGCTCGGTATTTGCGTGCCGCCCCCCCAGATGCACCTGATCGAGACGCAGCAACCGTAGCGCTTGCTGCGCTGGCTAGCAAATTGGGACGCATCGAAGTAGTTGCAACAGGTGCCGATATCGTGCTCGTGGATAACGAATTGCTGGAAGGCACGAGCGTTTACGTTCACCCTGGTATGCACGTGATTGAAGGGCAAATGGGCACAGTCCGGGTGCGACGCACCGAAATGCTCGAGGAAGGTAGCGTGCGGTCCGTCGCGTTCGTTGAAGAGCCGGTGAAGGTGGAGACTGAGGCCCCTGCGCCCGCTTCTATGCCGCGACAAGATGTGGCGCCGACGCCAATGCAATCGCTGTCCGGGCGGGGCAATGGGCCATTGGCATCGAATCAATCGCGAAGGTGGCTTGGTCCAGCAGCAATGGTGGCGGGTGGAGCAACCGTCGTGACCGGGGCGCTCGTTTTATGGTCCGGACTCGACACGTTATCGGCTCGAAAGGAGTTTGACACTGCGCCCACCGAAGACAAACTGGCCATTGGCAAAGACAAACAATTGCGCACCAATGTGCTCGTGGGCTCGGTGGTGGGCTCTGGTGTGATTGCTGTTACGCTCGCGTCATGGTGGCTATGGGGCGAACCGAACAGAAAATCGGCTCTCCTCATTATGCCGCCCGTGGCGGGAATGCCGCTGAATTTCGTCTTGGCGGGGAGCTTCTGAATGCGAGCATCTCCAACGCAAATCGGTATGTATGATATTGTAATCGAATTGGCCTCTGGCGGGATGGCCACAACCTACCTTGCCCACAAGCGCGGAGACTTTTTTTTCGAGCGGCTCGTGGTCATCAAGCGCATTCACCCGTGGCTTGTCGAGCAGCCGAATTCGCACGACATGCTCCGCGAAGAGGCGCGTTTGGCAGCCGCCGTTCAACATCCCAACGTCGTGCACGTCGAAGATATCACGAGCGAGGACCACGTGGTTTGTCTCGTCATGCCTTACGTGGAGTCCTTGTCTCTAGGAGCATTGCTCAAAAATGTTTGCAGTGCAGGCGAGCTTATTCCGCCCGCCATTGCGAGCCGAATCATGATCGATGTCCTCGCGGGGCTCGACGCGGCACATGAAGCAAAGGATCTTCGTGGTCTGCACCTCGATATCGTGCATCGCGACGTCAGCCCCAACAATGTGCTCGTCGGCAGTGACGGGCGCAGCCGCATCATTGATTTTGGCATTGCCCGAGCGGCTCGTCGATTGTCCCACACACAGAGCGGCGATATGAAGGGCACCATTGCGTATATGTCGCCCGAGCAACTTCGGCGCCGCGAATTGGATCGGCGTGCCGACGTATTCGCCGCCGGGGCCGTGTTGTTTGAGTCGCTTATGGGCAGCAGACTTTTCGAGGGGCGGGACGATGCGGATATTTTGCTCGGCGTACTCGCGGACGAAATTCCTTCTGTCGTTGGCGTGGTCGAGAATATCAATGCAGATGTGGACGAAGTCCTTGCGCGAGCGTTGTGTCGTGACCGAGACGAGCGATTTCCAACGGCTCGTGCGTTTGCCGAAGCGCTCGAAGCGGCTCTTGCTCCCGCGCCTGCGACCGAGGTCGCGTTGTTCATTGAACGATTTGCTGCGGCAGAGCTTTTACGTCGGCGTATTGCCATTCGAGAATTCGTCGATCGGCAGACTTCCGGTGCGCCCGAACCATCGGCGCAGCACGGTGGGGCCGCAGGGGCTGTGGTACATCTGGCCGAGAAAAACCGACGAAATCGTCGCCGAATACTGGGAGCATTGCTATCCGGTGTGGTATTGCTTGCGGGAATTGGTATTGTCGCGCGAAACCGAAGTGTCCCTGGAGCAGTACACGCGGAGGAACCCCTAAAAATTCAAGTGGCTGATCGTGTCGAGAATCATGAAGTGCCCGAGCCGTCTTCGACACCTCCCGTCGAGCAGCACCAATCATCCTCGATTTCGGAAGTGGCAGCGAGCGCGCATCCAGCAATCGCCGCGCCAAACGCATCCACATTCGTTCCTACAAAGATGCCGATTCGAGAAAGGGTGGACAAGCGCCGGGCCAGCGAGTTACAAGAAAATCCTTATCGATGAATCAGCCCCCTGTCTCTTTTTGCTTGCGGCTGCCAGCGCGGTTTGTCGCAGCTTTTGCTGTGCTCGCGTCGATTGCGGTTGGTTGTACCGTTTTCGATGGGCTTACCGTCCCACCTGCGGTGACCCCGTTCCCGGGCTATTTATCTCTGGATGAAGGTGTTCGTGTTTGTCATCTCGTGCGGAGTTGCCCGCAGCTCGTCGAGGCGATTGCGCGTTCCATCAGCGTTCCGGCGAGTGATTCGAGTTTTTCCACTTGCCTTTCTTGGATCGCGGGGCCGCTTCCTGCGAACCGTTTTGGAACCTTCGCGCAAACCAATATGCTCGAATGCGTCGCGTTTGCTAATGGGTGCCCGGAGGCGCTCGCGTGTGCGTATGTGGAGCCGCTCGAAAAGGACGATCTTCGGTGCAGTGGCGTCGTTGGTGATCAATGCAGCGCTACGGGAATGCTCGTGGATTGCACCACAGAGCTTGCAGAGAGTTGTCGAAGTGCCTATTATGGTGCAGGCAGTGAATGCCAATTGGGTTTGGCTGGGGCGGGGCGCTGTGCTCTTGCTCCGTGCGCGCCGGACAATTCGCCCCCGCCGCGGTGCACCTCGGGAGTTTATGTGCGTTGTGATCCGGCCGCGAATTTACGCGTCGCGAAGGATTGCAATACGGTGGGTTTGACGTGTCCCGAAGGAGCAGAAGGGGCCGATGCGCAATGCGCTACTGAAGACGGAGTGTTTCCTTGCGACGAGCCGGGCAGGGCGGTATGCGCGCCAGACGGCTCGCGAGTTCGCGTATGCGACGGCGCGCTTGCTTCTGAATTCGATTGTGCTGCAATGGGCGGAAGCTGTAGTGCGGAAGCCGCGGGGGCACGGTGTGTTCGCTCCACCGATACCTGCACGCCCATGAGCACGAATGTCGATACGTGCCAGGGGAATACTATTTCATTGTGCGTTGGCGGCGCACGCTTGAATTTTGATTGTGGAGCGGTAGGACTTTCGTGTAAACCCCCGTCGGGAGGAAAAACCGGCCATTGCGGCTAGCGCAGGCCCAAGATGTAGGCGGCTTGATCGCGTGAATTGAGGAATGAAAACATTCCCACGAGCCTCCATGGATCACCGCGGTCGATCAAATTGGGCGCAAGTATTTCCAGCGCGGTGAGGCGATTTTCATCGAATGCAAACCGTCCAAGAATATCGCTGGCCTGACCCACCGTGATCGGTCGATTGAAGAATACCCGGTCGACTACGGCGAGGCGCCCACGGTCGTCCGGATAGGTATCCATCTCGGCGATGACATCGCGGAAACCGCGCCCTTCGAGTTGCCTTTGGCTCGTATCGTACGGGCGCGTCCGACCTGTCTGGGGTGGCGGCATTTGCTCGATCACGGGTTGGCCATATCGGTCCCAAGATAGCCCGATGATACCCGGTGTCGCCAAGATGTGGCCCTGCCAAACCACACGGTTTCCGCGGGTCATTACCACGCCATAAGGCTTTCCTGCCGGAACGAACAATGTGCCGGCACCGGCTTCGATCGAGGCTATGAGCACTTCATCGTCATAGATCCATACCGTACCGTTTGGAAGTGGCGCGATGCGCCATTCCGTATATGTCGATTGGGGCTGTCCATGACGTTGCCCGTATTGACCTTGGTTCTGCGGGATTGCTCGAGGTGCTTGCCGCCGCCCATAAGGACGTTCGGCAGGCGGTGCGACTTGTACGGGCGGACTCGATTGTACCGGTACAACATTCGTCCTGCCTGCTGGCAGGACATCGGCGCGTGCCGACAGCGTGGGCAATGCAATCGACCCTGCGAGCACGAGCGTCGTGAATGTCCTCATTTCTTGATCTCCAATGCAGCCGTTTCCGTCGGCGGCGTATTATTGACGCTGACGTCCAAACTAGATTCACTAGCTTGCGTCGATTTGGTTGTTCCGGACGAACCCATTCATGTCGTGGCCGAATGGCGACTCAAGAATTCAAGGAATAATCGAATGCGTGTTTGATGGCTATGCAAAGCGATCGAGCGCGCTATGCTTTTGTGGTGCAACCGTGGAGCCCGACATCTTGGAAATCATTTCCGAACGCGCAAGCCATGCATTACGACGACGTGGATGCGCTCGAACGCATTACGGCGCGGATGGCAATCTTGCCACCGCTCGTGACATCCTGGGAAATCGACCGATTGAAGGCGCTTCTTGCCTCCGCGCAACGTGGCGAGCGATTCCTGCTGCAGGGAGGTGACTGCGCCGAAACGCTCACGCAGTGTAATCCTGGGACGATCGAGCGCATGCTCGCCATTTTGCTGAAAATGTCGCTGGTCCTCATTTTGGGGGCAGGGAAGCCCGTCGTCCGTGTGGGTCGTATTGCTGGCCAATATGGAAAGCCTCGTTCGAGCCCCACCGAAACAATTGGTAGCGTGACGTTACCAAGCTATTTCGGCGACCTCGTGAATCGACCCGACCGGACGCTCGAAGCACGTAGGCCAGATCCTCGTCTGCTGCTCGCCTGTTACGAGCACGCCGCAATGACGCTCAATTACGTCCGTTCGCTTTCGGGCGGTGGGTTTGCTGATTTGCACCATCCGGAAGTCTGGGATTTGTCATTCTTTGATCGGACAGGATTGCCCGCGCGGCTGCGTGAAAGTTATCTTGCGACAACGCAAGAGCTCGCTGCGGCGCTGCGGTTCATGGAGGCCCTTGGCGAGCATCCCGTATGCGAATTATCCCGCGTCGAGTTCTACACGAGCCACGAGGGGTTTCACCTTCATTACGAATCAGCCCAGACGAAGGCCGCTACTTGCCGGAGTGATTATTACGACTTGACGACCCACCTTCCTTGGATTGGGGAGCGAACCCGCTCGCTTTCCGGTGCACATGTGGAGTTTTTCCGGGGCATACGCAATCCGATTGGCGTCAAGCTGGGGCCAGACGCAAAACCCGACGAAGTGCTCGAGTTGTGCAACGTGCTCAATCCTGAAAATGAGCCCGGTCGATTGGTGCTCGTCACGCGCATGGGAGCTGCACGAGCAAAAAGCATCTTACCGCCGCTTCTCGAAGCCGTCGAGCGTGCTGGCAAGCTGGTGCTTTGGGTGTGCGATCCAATGCACGGAAATACCGTTACGACGGCCAATGGTAAAAAGACGCGCTACTTCGATGCCATCGGGAGCGAAATCGAAGCAACTTTCGACGCGCACGCGGCTTGCGGGACCATCCTCGGAGGTGTGCATTTGGAATTATCGGGCGACGACGTTACGGAATGTATTGGCGGTGGGGTGCAGGAGCAGGACTTGTGTCGCGCTTATGAAACGCGGTGTGACCCGCGATTGAATCACGTGCAGGCGCTCGAGATGGCCTACCTGATCGCGCGGCTCATGCGCAGTCGTGACAACCTTGGAGGCGCTCGTCTGCGACGGGCTTGACCCAGTATTACTCGATGACCGAATTCGTGACGATTGGGTCGCCCTTTGCGAGCACGAAAATGCCAGGGAAGCCGGGGGTTTCGAATTGCAGGCTCTCGTTGCGTTGCAGGGTCGAATTCTCAATCGATAACGTCCCAGTGAGATCGTTGCTGACGAAGAAAATGGCCCCTCCGCCGTCGTTCGCCGTGCTGTCCGTAATGCTCGTGCCGCAAAGCGACAGGTGGAACGTGTTGCCGTCGTTGTAAATGGCGCCGCCATTGCCCCCGCCTGGAGTTCCTGGTTTGGCGGGGTTCGCTCCGTTTCCGATTGCGCGTTCGTGGCTGAACGAGCTATTGATGACGGAAAATGACACGCCAATGCTGCTGAGCGATGCGCCATTCGAGCACGAGTTGCCGAGCGTATCGCTGCCGCCGAACGTGCTATTGACGATGTAGACGGGAAGCCCCTCGTATTGACTGAGGACGCGAATGGCTCCGCCGCCGACATCCGGCCCTACTTCGTCGCAAACGTTGTTGAAGAACCGACTGTTGACGACTTTGAAACGGCCGCCGCGCACGAAAATGGCCCCGCCGCCGTCGGGGTCCAGCCCTGTGGCGTTTCCATCGACAAACGTCAAATTCTGGACGGTGAGCTGCGGGTGATCCTGGTTTTGGCACATCGGTGTCGTCCAAACCTGAGCCTCGTCGCAGGTATTCATATACAGAATGCGCACGTTGCCGGTGCCGCTCAGCGTGACCTTGTTTCCGCCGTCAATGACGATTTTCGGCCCCGTGTTGTTGAAGACTTTCGCTGTCTTGTCCAGTTTGATGACCACCGGATCGGGTCCGCAGTTGAACGTAATGATTCCGCCTTTCGCCACGGCTTCGACGAATGCGGCGCCCGTGCAGCTTTCGGCGGTGCCCGTCCCGACGATATGGTCGGGATTCGAGGTATCTTCTGCTTGCGCTTCTGCGGGTATAACGCAGGTCCCGTCGGGATTGCCGGGTGGCGGGCCATTGTCGGGATTGGTAGCGGGATCGGGTTTGCCTCCGACTTCCGTACCGTTGCAAGCGGCAATCGTGCCAACCAAGCAAATCGTTAGCCCAACTTCCGCAGTTGGAGGGGGTCGGATCAATGATCTCAAGCACTTA
>CAZETM010000043.1:0-12532 GCA_964514885.1 uncultured Polyangium sp.
CGCCCCCTTCGCCCCCAGCGCCGCCCGATGCCGCACCGCTCGAACACCCCGAGAATGCAGCCAAAGCACCCATTACCCACCACAGGCGAAGCACCGGACGAACCTTCTTCATCACGGGCGAATGTATCACGACATCTCTCTTGAGATCTTCTCAATTCCATGTACTCTCGGCTCATGCGACATAGGCTGGCGCCCATTTTCCTGTCCGTCGTAGCCCTCGTGAGCTGCGTTGGCGTGATCGGCGATCCCGACGGAGGCGACACGTTCAGCTCCACTGGAGCTTTGTTCGTGCCCGCCGAAACCACGCTTCACCGCCTCACCCGCCCGCAAATCCAAAATGCCTGGCTCGACCTCTTCGGCGAACCCCTCGCTCTACCCGAGGACCTTCCCGCTGACGACGTTTTGTATAATTTTTCATCGATATCGGCCGCTCGGACCACCATTTCTCCCATCGACGCCGAAAAGTACGAAAACACGGCCTACGCGGTGCTCGATCAAGTCTTTGCGAACGCTGGGCGACGTGATGCCCTCGTGGGTTGTCCTGCAGGCGTGGTCGATGACCCTTGCATTCGTCAATTCATGACCGCGTTTACGTCCCGCGCGTGGCGAAGGCCCGTGTCCGACAGCGAAATCGAAACGCTGCACACGCTCGCCAAAGATATTGCCGCACAGCTTGGCGACGGCTCGTTAGGAATCAAATTCGCGCTCGCCGCCGTATTACAATCGCCCCATTTCCTCTTCCGAGTCGACATCGGCGAAATGGGTCCGAATGAATACCGTTATTCGAGCTGGGAAATGGCCAGCCGATTGTCGTTCCTCATGCTCGATGCACCTCCTGACGAGACTTTACGAACGTCCGCGCAAAATGGCGAATTGACGACGGCTGCGGGTGTTCGCTCGCAAGCCGAAAGATTGCTCGACGACCCTCGTGCTCGCACGACACTGGTCAGGTTTTTCCGGGACTTCATGAGCCTATCCAAACTCGACAAACTGGATAAGCAGCCGGAAAAATTCCCACAAATCACCGCGACGCTCGGACCGTCCATGCGAATTCAAATGGAGCGTATGTTCGAGCAGAACGTATTCGAGCGACAGGGGGATTTCCGCGAGTTGTTCACCACGCGTGATACTTACATCAACGAAGACCTGGCGCGCGTCTATGGCATTGACGGCATCTCGGGCCTCGAATGGGTCCCCATCACGATGCCCGACGATGGAGTTCGCCCGGGCATTTTGACCACGCCCGGCTTTTTGGCGCTCAATGCGCACAAAACCCAAACTTCGCCCACGCATCGAGGACGGTTTGTTCGGGTAAACCTGTTCTGCAAAGACATTCCCCCGCCGCCTCCAGGGATCGATACCACTCTACCCGAGCCTGATCCTGGCGCGCCCACGACGTTACGCGAGCGGCTCGACGAGCACCGCACGAATCCGCAATGCGCCGGTTGTCACGAAATGATGGATCCGATTGGGTTCGCACTCGAAGCGTACGATGCCATTGGTGCTCATCGTTTGGCCGACGAAAACGGCCTGCCCGTTGATACCACCGCCACGATTGATGGCACGGACGTCAGTGGCGCGGCGGATATGACCGCGCTCGTCGCCGAGCTGCCTGCGGTCGGTGCCTGCATTGCACGACGATTCTACGAACACGCTGGCGCCCATTTGGCTGGCAGCTCCGACGAAGCCGCCGTCGAAACGCTCGTCGATGATTTCGTTACCAACGATTATTCGTTCAAGAAACTCGTCTTGGCGCTCGTCACCAATGACGGATATCGCTTTGCAAGCCCCGCAAAGACGGAAGAGGTGCAGCCGTGAGCCAAAAGAAACTCATTCATCCTTCGCGCCGGATGTTTTTGCGCGGGATGGTCGGCGGAGCTGCCGTCGCGGTGGGTTTGCCTCTGTTCGACTTCATGCTGAACAATCATGGCGAGGCGCTCGCAACGGGTGATGAAATCCCCACGCGATTTGGCCTATGGTTTTTCGGCAATGGCGTACATCTACCCACGTGGACTCCGCCCACGGTCGGCCCGGATTGGAACGTTCCGCCCGAATATGCGCTTTCGGCGCTGCTTCCGCTCAAGGAATACGTCAGCATCGTCAGTGGATTGTCCGTCAAAACCCCACGTCATCCGCACCATTCTGGAATGAGCGCGGTGTGCTCGGGAGGTCCGCATCTGAAAATCGACGACGTGCGCGACACCATCGTTTCGACGATGAAGTATCCGAGCGTGGATCAGATTGCGGCGCAATACTTCCAATCGCTCGCTCCGAACCCATACAAGTCGCTGGAAGCAGCCATTACGCGCTTCCGAGGCACGGACGAAGGCACGACGTTTCAACACCTTTCGCACAATGGCGGTGCAGCGGGCGTCAATCCATCGGAAGAATCACCGCATGCCTTCTTCGACCGTCTTTTCAACACGGGCACGAATAGCCCGCTCATTGACAAGGCGCGCTCGAGCGTTTTGGATGCCGTTGGAGGTCAAATCAAAACGCTGCAAGGTCGTATGGGCTCCAAGGACAAACAGCGCCTCGAACAGCATTTGACGAGCATTTCGGAGATTCAGTCGCGGCTGAAGATTCCCCCGGCGTTATGCACGACGCCTGTCGATCCGGGTGAATTCCCCGATATCAACTCGAACGAACAAATTGTCGAGAAAAACAAGATCATGAGCGACCTCATGACCCTGGCGCTCGCGTGTGGGCTGACGCGATCGTTTTCCATTCAATACTCGACGTGTGGCTCGGGCGCTGTCTTCTGGATGGTCGGAGCGACCGACGGGCAGCATTACATGAACCACACCGAGCCGGCGCCGTACACGAAGCAAGCGGACGCGATGCGTTTCACCATGAAGCAATTCGCGTACTTCTTGGAAACGTTAAAGAACACGCCGGAAGGGACGGGCAACCTGCTCGACCAATGCTCCATTTACGCGACGACCGAACATGCGGAAGGTTGGACGCATTCGCAGGACGACATGCCCATGCTGATTTGCGGCAAAGGCGGCGGACGATTGCGCGGGAATGTGCATGCGCGAATTGATGGAGGAAATACGACCATGGGGCCGTTTACGGCGCTGGTCGGAGCGGGCTTGCCGCTGACGCAATTCGGTTATGAAGAAGGGCTGGCGAATGCGCCGGTGAGCGAACTGTTGGTTTGATGAATTTTTTCATCGAGCAGCGGAACTCGTAGCAACAACCCGTGCCGTTCGAGGCGCCCGCGCGCCGTTCCGTAGCGGGCGAGCGCATCTGCGTATTGTCGTCGTACAACGAGGACATCGCCGATAATTTCGAGACAGCGTGCTTCCTCTGCGGGAATCGGCATCGCCACGAAAAGCCGATGAGCTTCGTCTGCCAAAGAAATTGGATCCGGAAACGTAGTGGCCGGCGGAAGACGCTCGGCGAGAGGGAGTAACGTTTCGGCGGTGATTCGTTTTGAATCGGTCGCCGCGAGCGCATCGCGCAATGAATCCATCTGCACCTGGATGGACTCGTGTGGCGTGTTTTTTCCGACCAACGCGAGCACGCGATTCGCGATGAGACGTGCCCGTTCTTCGAGAAAACCTTTTTCGGCGGCGACTGGCTCGGTTTCATCGATCAGCGGCAGCACCTCGTCAAACATTCTGGCGTACAGCAAATGATCGGCGAGGATGCGCCCGGTTTCCGGTACGAGGTCGGGGTAAGTGTTACGGGCGAGTTCTAGTGTTTGGCGTAAAATATCGAGCGCCTCGTCGGTTTTTCCTGCAATGCGCAGAACTTGTGCAAATTCTGAATTGAGCCTAATTTGGTACCATTCTGGACCATCGGAACCAGACAATTCCAGAACCACATCGCGAGCCATTTCGAGGTCGGAGAGAATCGATGCCATTGTTTCGGAAGACAACCGATGGGCGCGATGGGTTTCGAGCGCAGCGTTTACTATTCCCGAAAATATTTGCAGAATGTCACCGTCTCTACCTTCACGTTTCGCATCAACGTACAACGCATGAAACTCTAGCCTTGCGTCGTCGATGTCACCCCGTACAGTGGCGAGCATTGCACGTGTATGGCGGCGCGTCCCCCACGCCGTCGTAGAAGTATCTTCATCATGTGCCAGTCGCTCGGTGGCATCGAGTTCTCCCCTGGTCCCCATGCAAGACAAGAGTCGATTCGCCGCAGGACGCCCCGAGAGGCTATCGATTGATGCGGTGGCTGCAGCGCTGCGATATTCCGTTTCGGCCTCCGCAAGCTTGCCCGCCCTGAACAACAAGTCACCTTGTGTCAAGCTTCGCCGCACCGTAATGTCTGAGGCGACGACGGCACGTGCGCCTTCCTCTTCCAGAAAGTCCCTCGCGCGCTGGAGATCTCCTTGCACCACAGCAATTTGGGCGCAACTCGAAAGCGCCCGACCATACTGCCTCAGCGGAAGACCAAAGCGACGGACTAGTGACAACGCCGCCAATACGCGAGTGCGATCATATCCTCCGATCGGCCCAAGCCACTCCGCCAGAATACGCACGCGCATTTCGAGGGATTTCGTATAGGAAGAAAACGCCTCCAATTCGGCCAATCCGCGCTTGAGCCAAAAGTGCCCTTGAGCAAAACTTCCACGCCAGATTTCGATAAGTGCCAGGCTTCTACATAATATACTACGAATATTCCTTTCTTCATCCGTCGCCGCGTGCGGCATTGCGAGCAAAGCCGCACGCGCAACCTCCGCAGCCTCATTGAGCTTTCCAACGCTTCTAAGGGCCTCCGCAAGATTAAGCCCCTCTGCCGCGCGTATGAATGGCGTCCGCGCCCGCTTCAATCGTTTTCGCAGTGCCGCAATCTTTTCTGACTCCTCTGTTGGGGCCATGGGCAATACGCCCCCATCCCCACGCAGCAGCATCATCGTCGTGCGAAACGAATACGCATCCGGCGCCCGCTCACGCATTGTGCGCAGATGCTCCACGTCATCCAGCCACAGAATGACCGGGCCGCCTTTCAATACTTTTTCGCGGTGCAAATTCAATGCATCGAACGCTCCCAGCACATCGCGACCGAGCGTCAACGGTAGCACCCGCTCTTTGCGCTCGGCTTGCTCCGCGAGCGCTCCGAACATTTCGTCCGGCGTGCCCACTTCCACCGGATCCGCCAGCGTCAAACCCGTTAAGCGCGTGCCCAAATACCTGAGCGCCGCCTGACGCACATCCGCCGGACAAACCGCCACGATGAATGCGGTTCCGTCCCCGATCGCCGGCAACGCCCGATCGATTTGCTCCTCATCCGCGTGGAGCAAATGGGATTCAGCCACGTTCCGCCCGCACCTGCGCAGATTTCACATGCTCTCCTAAAACCGACCAGAATACTGGATTCGCCTCGAACCACACCGTCCCGTTGTATGCCTCGATCACCCGCGAAAGCAGCAAGTACTTCCGGTCCTCTGCCGTGCGCAAATCGTTCGTTTGATGCACGTACGCCAGTGCATCGTAATCGACGGCATACATCCCAATCGATTCCCGACGTCGCTCCTCATCCACTGCATAACCCATGACCAGTGCATCGAGCTTCGAGAGCTTATTGTACGTTGCGAGCAAAACGGCTTCGCGCATGAGGCGGAAAAAATCGCGTAACACTCCCCCGGAATAAATGGCCGCTAGGCGAATTGCCTCCCGGTCGACCAACGAACGATCCAGCCGTTGGTCCACCAGGGTCTCGAAAAAGCCCATTCGATCATCAACGAATGCGTCCTCAGGATTCCACTTCGTGGGAGCTTTCTCCAGCACCCGCACCGGATACAAATCTTGAGAATTGTGCCGAATCTCTGATCGCACGTCGGCGGCAAAACGAACTGCCGTTGGCACCGTATACAAAATGCGCAATGGAGGCGCAAGAAGTGTTGCAAGATTGGTCTCAAAAATATCCTTGTGCTGCTCGGTCGTCCGAAGTTTGTCCAGGTCGTCGACCACGATGAGCAGCTCATTTGGGCCGTCTTCCTCGGTTAATGAATTCTCAATACCGTCGACGATCTCGGCAATCAAATCCTGCATGAAGCTTTGGTTTGTTTCGCCGAACTTGCGAAACTCACGACGAACCCGATCGCTCAGCTTCAGGTCCTTCTTGATCTTCAAAAAATACGCGCTGATCTCCACCGACGCAATCGTGTCGTTGACTTTCACGTTGGACTCGCCAACGAGCCGCCCATCGAGCAATTGAAGCTTCTTGAGCAATCCATCGCCGCCTTTGGGCAGTTTGTCCCTGTATGCATGGTACAATTCACCAGCAATTCGAAACATGACTTGCGACGAATCCAACGTAGCCCATTCTTGTTCCTCGAAACGCAATGGTACGACAGCGAATCGTTGCAAAATCTCTGGCTTTGCCATGAGCCTGCTCAATTCCGTGCTCTTGCCGCTGCCCACGTGGCCGGAAAGAAAAACCTTCGTCTCGCGCGTGCCATTCAGCAATTTCTGCTCGAGCTGCGCAATGGGGCCAGGCAGTCGGATGATGCCCTTTCCGTCCTCGGGGAGCGGCACGTGGAATTCCGGCGCAGCCCCTTTGTCAAGGGACTTACCTGAAAAATCGAGCGGCCTAGGATCCAAGACTTTTCGTGCTTCATCCAGCGTCGTTGCGCGCGGCATGCGCCGACCCTATCGCGCGCATCCTCGCTTGTCAACTTCGCTGCAGCCTAGGATTCTCGCCCCGGACGAACGCTCCGTCCAACGGTTAACGTATTGACCGCGCCCTCACGCCGATTCCAACACCTGCGACGTACTGCGCCAACTCCCCACATCTCGCGGCGTGATTTTCACCCCGCCCCCGCGAGCGTCAATCGCACGCACGCCATCACCCACGAACGTCATTCCCACGAGCGCCGGAGCATTCGCTTCCTTTTCATAATAACTTCGCCATATCGGCGTCGTCTCCCCCGCATGACGACGCAACACGCGACTCGTCGTCAATAGCCACGGCATACCCACCGGATCGAATCCCATCGCCACCGGTCGATCTTTGGCTTCCACCTCTTCCACCACCACCGTGCCTCGTTCCAGCCGCAGGACAATCCCCTCCCCTGCGGCCCACGACGTACGATCCGCGCCCGCCAATGCAACATAAAGCGGAGTCTGATCCTTCACGCCCGCATACACCGAAGTTTGCCCGTCGTGACTCATGAACAGCGCCCGAGCACGCGTTCCTTTCGCATTCGCCCCGACCACCAAAATCCCATAAGGACCCGACGACAAACCGAGCACTCGGCCACCGAGCGGCAAGGGAATCGGCGCGCCCCACGATTCGGCTGCAAACATCCACAATTCTGGAAGGCTATCTTCGTCTCCCGCAATCGCCGATGTCACCACGCCAAAGATATGCCCATCTCCAAGGGCCGCTTCAATCGCATTCGGCCTCTCCGGCGTGCTCACCGATATCATGCGGCCCGGACGCACCAATACCACATGCGACGGTCCCACGAGCGCATACCCCGACAACGGACCACGTACGACGAACGTCGTTGCCGCCACGAGCGCCGAATCCTCGGCAGCAACCGGCACTGCAACGGCGCGCTCGTCCGACAAATGAAACAACCGCCCACCCATTCGCGCCAAACCGCGCCCGTCCGGCTGAAACACGACATTTCCAGGTCGTATCGGCGGAAGCAGCGACCCCGGCAATTCAATGGGCGATACGTCCACGATTTGTGCCAAAGGCTCGAGCGTAAATAACGGCTCGCCCACCAAACGCGTCGAACAAAATGCCGCCCGATCTTCACGCGCGGCCCGAGCTTTCCATTTCGCTGCTGCATTTTCGAGCAACGGAAAAAGCCGCTCGGCGAAACCCTTCACCGAATCGAATCGGGACGGCGCATCTCGAGGAGCAAGCGCTGCCGCGGTTGCATCATCACGCAATGCCGCTGGCAATGCAGGAGATCCGCCCTGCATGAGCACTCGATCGATTTCGTCGAGCAAAACGCGATCACCGGCAAACCCCGGATGCAAACGACTCGCCGTCACCAGCGACCGACGCTCGCCCATTACCAAAAATCCGTTATCCCAATGACCTCGACACCAATGATCGCCGCCCAGGACAAACCAGATCACCGCCGCCAATGCGTGCACGTCCGTCCATGGCCCCACGAGCGGGTTTTTCTCGCCCGGACGCGACAACCATTGCTCCGTCCCTGCATATTCGCGCGTGAGCGCTGCAATCGTGTACGTCGCCCCGTCCACTCGCGCAATTCCACAATCGGCAATCTTCGGCGTTTCGTCGCCAATAGGACCCACCACGAGCACATTGTCGGGTTTCAAATCCCGATGAATGATTCCCTCCTCGTGCAGCGCCAGCACTCCCTCCACGATGCCGCGACAAAGCCGCAATGCGCGAATCGGATCCGTTCCGTCCGGCGCTCGATTCACGCGATCGGCAAGCGATGCGCCTTCCGGACCACCATCGACATATTCGAGCGCCAGCCAAGGAAGTTTCACTTGACGACCTCGCACGTCGACCGGCGCTTCACCCGCTCCGAAAAACCCCACGACAAACTCCGTGGGAGGAACGCGACCCATGATCCGACCGAGCGCCACAGCCTCGCGTTGCGCAAGTTGCCCGGCCAAAATGCCTTCCTGCGCCAGGTCCGTCACCATCGCCGGCTTCATGATCTTCACCGCGATGCGCGCCGGCGTATGCGGCGAAAGCGCATTCGACCAACGTGCCGCATCCACCTCGGCAAGAAACACCGTCGACATGCCACCCACGCCGAGAAGCTGCACCAAACGCGCTCCCGTGAGGCTGCCAGCAACATCGGTGAGCGCAGGCGTCCCACGCGCAAGGTCTCGAAGGTCAGCGTCGAACGAACGCAGAAGCGACATTCTCTGTGCCGATGGTAGGCCGAGCGAGCCGCCACGTAAAGCGCAGAAGTGCGACTCGTTCGAGTTTACGTATTTGATTGGAGCTCAAAGGAATGCGACAGAGACGCACTCGGGGAAAGTCAAGGTTCGCTTGCGCGAGAACTGGCCGGCGTGAGCACCAAACGCCGCATGTAGAGCGCTGCCGATCGCACGTGATCACCAACCGTGTACGGCAATTCGGCCGGCACGTAACAGTCTGCCGGAATCTTGTCCTCGATGTCCGCATGAAGCTGCGGCAATCGCGACCAATGCACGCCCGGCTTATAGTGATGCGCGGTGTGATATCCGAGGTTTCCCGTCGCGATGTTGTACACGCCGTGAGTGATGTTGTTGCACGCGACAAAGTGCGTCGAAGTGCTCCTGCCCGAATGGTGAACGTGCGTCGCGTACACCGTTCCAAACAGCGAAATCGTCATCGGTAGGACAAACACGAAGATCGCCTGCAACGGCCGCAGATAAATCAGCGCCGACACGAGCAACGTCAGGAAAATGATCGACCCGACAAACACTCGCTGATGCGTCGGATACTTGTGCCCCACGCGCCACGCTCGCGGATACGCCAGCATCGTGTTCCACCACGTGTACTTGAACGGCCCCATCGTGCTGCCATCGTCCTGCATCCAGCTCGATTCGTCCTTCGTCTGGTCGAGGTAATTCACGTGATGGCCCAGCGAATGATGCAAAACCCACGCGTTACTCGCAACGCCCGTTGACAGCGCATACATCTGTTCCAGCAGCCGGTTCATCACGTTCGATTTGAACGTGAGCACATGCTGATGATGATGGTTGAACGCGCAAACGCAGCCCTTCGGGAAAATGCCGAGCAGCGTCCAGGCCACAAGCACCGCGACATTGTCGACGAAGGCATACGCCGCGACATCGCAAAGGAACATCAGCGTGAAGATAAGAACCGGCAATCGGTCCTCACGATAACGAAATAGGCGCATGAATGCCTCGTCGAGTAAACGCTCGGTTGGTGGCCGCAACGGCAAGGGATAACGACTACAACGCGGACGGCCGCGTTATCACAGACCATAGCAAGCAATCACGAGCCTGGACGGATTTTCATTTCGTCACATGTGCCGTGTCATTTTATGGTCATGAGCCGATAGTGCGACGCATTTTACGCGTTTTATAAAAGACACATTTGGCCGACGAATGGCTGCGAAAATTATGCGCATTGCAATTCATTCGTTACCCACTGGCGGATACTCGTGCCGCCGTCCCCACGGATCCTCGACTTCGCGTCGCCCCGATTCCACCTCGGCCCCCACGTATTGCGGTCCCGCCGGAACCTTGCCGAATCCGCCAGGAATATCCAGCACATAGGTCGGTTGCGCTATCCCGGACAAACTACGGCGCAATTGTCGCATAATGGTTTGCCCCTCCGTAATGCTCGTCCGAAAATGCCCCGTCCCCACCGCCAAGTCCCCCTGGTGCAGATAATACGGTTTTACACGTAAAACAACCAGCTCCCGAAACAACTCCGAAAGCGTCTCGGCATCGTCGTTCACGCCACGCAAAAGCACCGTCTGCGCCAGCATCGGAATCCCACCATCCACGATACGCCCGCATGCCTGCTTCGCACCTGCCCCAAGCTCTCGAACATGGTTGGTGTGCAAAACAATGTACGTCGTCAGCTTCGAACTGCGCAGCGCCCGGATCATCGCCGCATCGATGCGTTCCGGATCCATCACCGGCACCCGCGTGTGCACTCGCAACACTCGCACGTGCTCGATCGCTCCCAACGCTTCGACGATCTCCGCGATCTTCTTCGGCGGCAAAATCAACGGATCCCCGCCGCTCAAGATCACTTCCCACACTTCGCGATGCGCACGGATGTACTCGAACGCGCGCGCAAGCTCGTCACGCGTCAACGACTCGCTCCCCGGCCCCACTTTTTCACGACGAAAACAGAAGCGACAGTACGCAGGACAAACATGAACTGGTTTGAGCAGCAACCGATCGGGGTAACGATGCGTGATCCCTTTGACCGGCGTATGCGGATCGTCTCCGATCGGATCCACGCGTTCTTCCGGCAAAACCGTCAGCTCGCGTTTGCTCGGTACGAACTGTCGCGCGATCGGATCGTGTTCGTCACCGCGCACGATCAGCTCCACGAGCTCCGGCGTGATCGCCACGTCGAACCGCTCGGCCACACGCTCGAGAACATCGAGATCTGCGCGGTCCACGAGCCCCTGGTCGACGAGTTCGCCCACGCGACGCACCGTCTTACGCTCTTGCTCTCGCTCGCTCTCCAGCGCCCTCACAGCCACGAACAACACTCCTCGTTCGCGCGCGAAGCTAGCACGTTCAGCGGTTTGCGCAGCTCACGGCTTTGCTGGTGCGAGCATTCGGCAACTCCGCGAGTACCCCGCTTTGCAAGCCTTTTCATGAAGCTCACGCGCTCGTTTGGCGTCCTGCGGAGCGCCTTTGCCATCGGCAAGCAAAATCGCGAGGTTATGACAACCCACGATGACTTCTTTTTGGCACACGCCTTCGAATAGCTCCACCGCGCGGCGTTCGTCTTTCAAAATTCCTTCGCCTGTCGTGTGCAATCGCCCAAGCTCCAAACAACTGTCAGGCTCGCCCATCGTGCAGCCTTTTGCATATAGCCCCGCCGCTCGAGCCATTTCGCGTTTTCGCCCGAGCGCATTCTCGTACATTGTCGCCAGCAATCGACACCCATATGCGGATCCGCTATTGCAAGATTTGTCGTAATACTCGCCTGCTTTGACATAATCCTGCGCGGCGCCATTGGCGTTTTGATAGACGAACCCGAGATTGGCACACGCGTCCGCGTTCTCTTCTGCGCACGCCGTTTCGAGCAATCGTTTGCCCACCGCCACGTCCATAGGTCCCCCGAACGCATGCACGAGCATCACGCCGAGGCGCACACACGACGGCTGATGACCCTCGACACACGCACGCTGGTGAAGCTCACGCGCATACGCAGCAGCCTCATCGCCCTCATGCTCCATGGTCATTGCCCGACGCCCGCACGCTTCAGTCGAACCACCGAAACATGCTTGCATAAAAAACGAATTGGCTTTGTCCGCCAATTCAGGCGTTTCGGCCATCAGGTCACCGAGCCACAAGCAGCTCTCTTCATCGCCGAGCAAACACGATTGTCCATAAAGTTTGGCGACTTCTCCCGTGGTAATGGGGATTTGATTTCCAATCGTCGCCACTGCGAGATTTCCACATGCGCGCATCTCGCCACCATCACACGCCCGTTCCAACAGTTTGAGCGCAAACGTTATTTCTTGCGGTTCGTCCGATGCACGCGCTATCGTCCATCCAAGCGTATTGCAGCTCGACAGATTCCCCAATGTGCATAGCTTCTCGCATTCGCGCCCTTCCCCGAGACGACATGCATACGGCTCGAAAGGCATGGCCGGCGCGCACTTCTGGTCGGCGACGAACGTTTTCTGCGGACAAAATAGTGGTGGCATAACGCGCACGGTGTCCCACGAAGGGCTTGCGCCGAACGGATGCAAATGCGCACGCAATGGCGCAGCGCAGGCGTGATCACTTCCATAATCATCGGGACATTCGGCAATGGGCTTGTTAATCGGACCGGAAACGCCAGTATCCAAGTGATGCACGAAATGCGTCGCCCGCGCACACTCTCCTTGCAATGCCTTACGTTCGATCGCCGCCCG